>JAZUOR010000101.1:0-8650 GCA_045604745.1 Acutalibacteraceae bacterium
AATCTGGCAATACCAAAGTCCATGACCTTTATGGTTCCATCAGAAAAAAGCATTATGTTCTGAGGCTTTATGTCACGATGGACGATTCCCTTGCTGTGCGCATGCTTGAGGGCACGGAGTATCTGTGAAGTAAAGTGCACCGTTTCACGCCACGTCAGCTTGCCCTGCTGTTCGATATAGTCCTTGAGTGTAATTCCGTTGATGTACTCCATAACGATGAACAGACAATCACTGCTGTCTGAAACGTCATAGATTTTTACGATATTTTTGTGCTTAAGCAGAGCTATCGCCTTTGATTCATTGCGGAAACGGCGGCAGATCTCTTCGTTTCCCATATATTCCGGATTGAGCATCTTAACCGCCACCGGCATATTGGTAAGCAGATCAATGGCACGGTATACAACCGCCATACCTCCAACGCCTGTAACGCGCTGGAGTTCATATCGGCCGTCAAGCTTCCGTCCTATATTGTTATTCATATACTATCACCGTTTGCCCGCCGAGGCGGACATCCTTTCGGCAGATTATTTGCAGATAATTAGTGCGGTAATATTGTCCTGACCGCCATTGGTGTTTGCACACTCAATATAAGCCTCGCACAGGCTGATGTCATGCTCTATATCCTGTGCCATAGACAGCAGCTTTTCCTCTTCAACACAGTTTGAAAGTCCGTCAGAGCACAGCAGAACAATATCTCCGTCTTCAAGAGCACACTCGGTATGGTCAACCTCGATGGTTGCGTATACCCCCATTGCACGGGTAATAACATTTTTTCTGGGATGGTTTCGCGCCTCTTCCTGAGTCAGGCGACCAAGACTTACCAGTTCCTGAACCATAGAATGGTCTCTTGTCAGCTGGTTTATTCGGTTCTTGTTCATAAGATAGGCACGGCTGTCACCGGCATGAGCAATATAAAGGCTGTTTCCCACCGCAACAGCGCACACTACCGTTGTGCCCATTCCCGCAAGAGTGATGTCTTCTCTTGCCATCTCATATATTACACGATTGGCTTTTTCAATCGCTTCCTCAATGAGGTTGCGGATCATGCTTCCGGTAAGATCGCGGCTAAGTTCCTCGGTCAGCATTGCGCCTATAATTTCCACTGCCTTGGAGCTGGCAATATCTCCGCCGTTGGCACCTCCCATGCCGTCGCAGACAACGCCCCATGCACCTCCGTCAAACACACCGGAGGTTACTGCATCCTGATTGCTGCTTCTGACCTTTCCTGTATCGGTCCTGGAGTAAATCGTCATCGTTGTACCTTTCCTTTGATTGTTATCAGTTGATTTGTTCCCCGTTCTGTTTTCTGCGCCTCAGCTGACCGCAGGAAGCGTTAATATCAGAGCCTAAGGTGCGGCGAACAGTAGCAGTTATACCTGAGTCGTTCAGTAAGTCACAAAAGCATTTTATCCGGGCTTTGTCCGGACCGTGACACCCTGTTCCATCAACGGAATTGACCGGAATGAGGTTCACATGACACAGCATGCCCCTGAGCTTTGACGCAAGCTCCCTTGCACACTCGTCCGAATCGTTCTGACCGGATACAAGGGAATATTCAAAGGATATCCTGCGTCCGGTCGCCTCGGCATAACGCCGGCAGGCGCCAAGCAGAGTGTCTACATTCCACCGGCGGTTTACCGGCATCATGGTGTCCCTGAGCCTGTCGTTCGGCGCGTGAAGAGACACGGAAAGAGTAAACTGCGGTCGGAGAGCCATGAGCTGTTCGATGCGATCAACAAGTCCGCAGGTCGACACCGAAATATGCCTTTGACCGATGCAGACCCCGTCGGTATCCGATACCAACTCAAGAAACCGCAGAACATTGTCGTAATTGTCCAGCGGTTCACCCATGCCCATAAGCACGATGTTTGATATGCGGATGTTTTCACGGTCGCGTATGGCGGTGATCTGTCCCAGCATTTCCGACGCGGTCAGATTCCGAGAAAAGCCGCTGCGGCCTGTTGCGCAGAACACACAGCCCATCCGGCAGCCCACCTGTGTGGATATGCACACACTGTATCCGTGTATGTACTTCATCAGCACAGCCTCTACAAGCTCGCCGTCGTTCATCGCTATGAGATACTTTTTTGTTTCATCAATTTCAGAGCACAGTCGTTCAACTATTTCGGGAGACGAAATATAGCATTCTGCAGCAAGTCTTTCTCTGAGCGACTTTGAAAGGTCGGTCATTTCATCCCAGGATGAAACTCCTCTCTGCAGCCATTTATAAAGCTGCTTTGCCCTGAATTTCTGCTGTCCCATCTGCTCAAGCAGTCCGGTCAGCTCGCTCACTGTCATTGAGCGGATATCATGCAGCGCTATTGCAGATCATTCCTTTCTGAGAGCTGCAGCAATAAAGAAACCGTCTGAGCCATCCCTTTCCGGAAAAAGCGTCAGCTCATGCTCCGGCTCATCAATTCGTCGGGTAATTCCTTCCGGGAGTTCCAGAACAGCAGGCGTAAATTCTTCATGTTCTGAAAGAAAACGGTCAAACACACCGCTGTTTTCTGCCGGATTCAAGGTGCAGGTGGAATATATCAGTCTGCCTCCCGGCTTTACGCAGGCAGCGTTGACCTCAAGTATACTGTGCTGCAGTTCCGGCAGCTGTTCAAGCTCAGTCATGCTTTTGTTCTTGATGTCCGGCTTGCGTCGAATAACGCCCAGTCCGGAACAAGGCACATCGCACAGAACACGGTCCGCAACAATCTTTGAACCACCGGCAGCCGCATCTCTGCGGCGGGCCCTGATTGAAGAAAGACCGAGTCGATTGGCGCCCTCTGCGATCATATCCACACGCGAATTGTGCAGATCGCAGGCTATTACGGTACAGTCATCATGCGCGGTCTGGGCGATAGTAAAGGACTTGCCGCCCGGCGCGGCGCAGGCATCAAGTATAATCTCTCCCCTGCACGCACCCACTATAAGTGCACACAACTGCGAGGAGATATCCTGAACGTGAAAAAGACCCTCCCTGTACGCCCGCAGCTGCTCAACATCTCCGGTGTTCTCCAGTTCAACGGCATCAGGAAGCACAGACACCGCCTTTGCCTCGACCTGCTCAGCACTGAGTTTGCTTATCAGTTCGTCCCGGCTGCAGCGTGTCGTGTTGACCCGCGCATATATCGGCGGACGACCGGAGAATGTATCCATGATGCTCTGGCACAGCTCTTCACCGTAACTGTCGACCCACAGTTCTGCCAGCCACATAGGGCAGGAATACTTAAGCGACAGCCAGAGCAGAGGATCGACTGCTCTGTCCGGAAGCGGTGTTTTTTTGCCTGAACGGATATAAGCCCGCAGAATACCGTTCACAAAGCCGGCAGCACTGTCATGTCCCGTTTTTCTGGCGAGGCTTACTGCCTCATTTACCGCAGCACTGTCAGGTATCCTGTCCATATATCCAAGCTGGTAGATACCCATACGCAGAATCAGGCGAACGTCGCTTTCAAGCTTTTGATTCTTTCTTCGCAGAAGCGCAGAAATGGCAGCATCCAGCTGTTTCTGGTTTTCCTGAACACCGTAAAACAATGCCGCTGCGAGTGAGCGATCACGCTCATCCAGACCGCTCTTTGCAAGAACATTATCAAGGGCTATGGTTGAATAAGCCCCTTTTGCGGTTCGTTTCAAGGCCTCAAGCGCAGCCCTTCTTGCGTCCATCAGTTTCTGCGTGCCTTAGAAAGGATGGAAAGAATTCTGAGGAGAGTCAGCAGCGCGGAAGCAAGGCCGGCAACATAAGTCATGGCAGCTGCATTGAGTACCTTTTTCACTCCGATGACGTCTTCCTGAGAAATGGCAAATTCTTCGGCAAGGATCTGACGGGCACGCTTGCTGGCGTTAAGCTCAACAGGCAGAGTGAGAATGCTGAAAGCTACCGCGAACAGGAAGAAAACAAGGCCGGCAAGGGCAATATAGTATCCAATGGGAGTATTTGCATAGCTGCTGATCAATACGCCGATGATAACAATAAGAAGTGAAAATTTACTGCCCAGAGCTGCAACAGGCGCAAAAACGGACTTAAGTCTTACAGGGAAGTAGCCCTTTGCGTACTGAATGGCATGACCGGCCTCGTGGGCAGCGATGCCTGCAGCAGTTATAGAGCACTCGTTGAACACTTCGGGAGAAAGGCAGATCACCTTGGTTCGGCTGTTATAGTGATCATTGTTGGATCTGGGGCTCATGTCAACATCGACGTCAAAAACGTCGTATGCTTCAAGAATAGCTTTGGCGACCTGCTCACCTGTCATGCCCATGCAGTTGTATTCCTCGCTGTACTTTTTGATAAGCGAATTGAGTCTTATCTGAATGATCAGAGAGATCACAAAAAGAATGAGCGCTGCAATGATATACTGAGAACCGGTCATGTTTGTGAAAAAATTCAATATGTTATCCATGAGTCATGCTCCTTTTCTTTTTAGTCAGTTTTTCGGGTTTAATTATTCCGGCTGTCGGGTTTGATTATTCTCCAAGCACAGTGCCGCAGGTTATTGGATGCCCGCGAAGATAATCGACAGCAGCCATACGCTTGCCGCCCTCAGCCTGAAGCTCAATAATTTCTACCGCGCCTTCTCCGCAGGCGACTGTCAGCGGCCTTTCGCAGATAACGGTTCCGCATTCGCCGCTGCCATCTGCCACGCGCGTCCGGTGAATTTTGAGATTGGATCCATTCACTTTGGTCTGAGCAACAGGCCAAGGCTGAATGCCTCGTACCAGATCATGTATCTGCTGTGCAGATCTGCTCCAGTCGATAACCGATAGTGTCTTATCCAGCATCGGAGCGTAGCACGAAAGACTGTCATCCTGCTTTACGGGATCAAGCATGCCTTTTTCCGCCAGCTCAAGGGTTTTGACCAGCAGCTCCGCTCCCATAACAGCCAGACGGTCATGCAGCTCTCCGGCAGTTTCGTCGGGAGCTATGGCGGTCTCTGCCTGCATGAGAATGTCTCCGGTATCAACGCCCTCATCAAGCTGCATCGTGGACACACCGCTTATTCTGTCGCCGTTTATCACCGCCCAGTTGATAGGGGCTGCTCCGCGATATCGCGGCAGCAGAGAGGAGTGGACATTGATGCAGCCAAGACGTGTCGCTTCAAGGATGTCCTTGCGCAATATCTTGCCGTAGGCGGCAACTACAATGCAGTCGGCATCAGCGGCTGCTATTTTTTCCCGGATACTTTCGTCCCTCATGGACTCCGGCTGTTCCACGGTCAGACCGAGCTCCAACGCCCTTGCTTTTACGGGCGGAGGTGTCAGCACAAGCTTTCGTCCCTTTGGTTTGTCCGGCTGGGTAATTACGAGCTTTACTGTATGCCCTGCTTCGCACACGGCGTTGAGGGATGGAACGGCGAAGTCGGGGGTTCCCATGAATATCAGATTCATTCACTGGTCCCCCTTCGGTTGTTCCAGCTCGTCAAGCTCCTCCTGTGTGAGCATGCGCTGGGCAACATCAATATAGAGAACACCGTCAAGGTGATCGACCTCATGGCAGATGGCACGGGCGGTAAGTCCTTCACCGGTTATCTCATGAAATTTTCCGTTTCTGTCCTGATAGCGTGCCGTAACCTTCATGGGGCGCTCAACGATGCCGTACTTACCGGGCACAGAAAGGCAGCCCTCCTGCCCGGTCTGCGAACCCTCGCGGGCTATTATCTCAGGATTTATCATTTCCACGGCTACGCCCACTTCCTCATCGGGAGTGGTGTCAATGATTACCACTCTGCGCAGCACTCCAACCTGAGGTGCTGCCAGCCCGACACCATACTTGTCATGCATAGTGTCTGCCATATCGTCCAGAAGAACCGCAAGCTTGCGGTCAAAGCTTGTGACCGGCTTGCATTTCTTACGCAGGGTATCTTCACCCTCATACACCATGTTTCTCAGTGCCATTTGAGATCAATCCTTTCAAGGCATTGCATTACATTATATTATCCGGATTCATATCAGCAAATGCAGTGATTTTGCTGAACTGCTTCATCTGTCCGATATCGCGGAGCAAAGAAGACAACAGATTTCTGAAATCAGTGCTGTTCCGGCATTTGATAATCAGTCGATACCTGTACTTGCCCTTGACACGGCTGATTCCCGCCGGTGACGGTCCCAGTACCCGCAGCGGAATACCGGGGTATTCACTCTCGGCACGGCTGCGCAGCATATCAACAAAGCATAAAGCCATGCTACGTGTGATATCCTCGTATATTCCAACAAAGCCTACCATGCATATATCCGAGAAAGGCGGATAAAGCATAGCACGCCTGACGGCTATCTCGTTTCTGTAAAACTCTCGATAGTCCTGTTCCGCCGCCATGGCAATAACAGGATTTTCCGGCGTCATGGTCTGTATAATCGCTTTACCGCTGTATTCTCCGCGTCCGGAACGGCCTACAACCTGTGTCAGCAGAGAAAAGGCGCGTTCATAACTGCGGAAGTCATCACTGTACAGCATCTGGTCCGCCAGCAATACACCCACCAGTGTCACCTTCTCAAAATCAAGCCCCTTGGCAACCATCTGCGTGCCGATCATGATGTCATAATCTCCGCGTTCAAAAGCCGCAAGCTTATCTGCATGAGAAAATTTCTGCTGAGTGGTGTCGGCATCCATGCGAAGTACCCGTGCCTCCGGAAAGATACGCGACAGTTCGTCCTCCGCACGCTGGGTCCCCTGACCCGCGTAGCGCAGCTGTTCAGATCCGCAGCTGGGACATTTTGTGGCAACCGGCATGTTTTTGCCGCAGTAGTGACACAGCAGCTTGCAGGAATCAAGATGGTATGTCATGGAAACGCTGCACTGCTCACAGGTGAGCACATGCCCGCAGGCACGACAGGCAACGAAGGTATTGAAGCCTCTTCTGTTATGCAGCAGAATGGACTGGTAGCCTTTGTCGAGGTTATACTGTATAGCCTGCTGCAGCTGAGGGCTGAAAATACTCTCGGATAATTTCTGTTCCGAAATGTCTATGATATCGACCGTTGGAAGGCGGGCATCGCCATAACGGCAGGTCAGCTCCTCCAGCTGATATCTGCCTCCCTCCGAAGCCAGATAATAGCTCTCAACTGAGGGAGTCGCGGACGCCAGTATAAGCGGCGCTTTATGCCACGCACAGCGAAAACGCGCAACATTGCGGGCATGATATCGCGGAGAAGATTCGGATTTGTATGTATACTCCTGCTCCTCGTCCATGACAATAAGCCCGATATTTTCAAAAGGTGCAAAAACCGCCGAACGTGTACCGATGGCGATGAGTGCCTCTCCCCTTTTTACGCGCTTCCACTCATCCATACGCTGTCCCAGCGAAAGACCGCTGTGGAACACAGCAATGCGATCGCCGTATCTCATGCGGAACCGGTCAAGCGTCTGGGGCGTAAGTGCGATTTCCGGCACCATTACAATAACGCCACGTCCGTCATCAACCGCATCATCAATGGCGCGCATAAAGACCGAGGTCTTTCCGCTGCCGGTAACGCCGTAAAGAAGGGTTGTGGAAAACTCACCGGACCGGTATCGGGCTCTGATGCGCTCATATGCCCGGTTCTGTTCTTCGGTCAGAACTATGGCCGAAGCGTTCCGGCCGATGTTTCCGCTTTTGGGACGGCGGTAGATTTCATTTTCAAAAAACTCCACCGCACCTTTTTTTCTGAGATTTGTCAGAATAACCCTTGTCACGCCGGCAAGAACACAGATTTCTTTCTGCGATGCTGCACCAACCTGCTCAAGCAGATCAATGACCTTCTGCTGCTTGGCGGTAAGCCTGTCAAAAACTTCCGGCTCCGGATTGGGATTTACGCGCACCATACGGATGGTCGCGTCAGCAGTACGCCGGACAGCATCATCACAGCGTACAAGCACGTTCTTTCTGACCAGTCGCTCAGGAAGATCGCTTTCCTCGCCATAGCCAAACATGTCAAGAAGCTTTTCTCTCTCCATAGGCTGTCCGGAGCAGATAACAGCATGAGCCAGCATCTGTTCTTCCCCTGACAGCCCTTCCATGGCATCCACCTGTTCAAGACCGATACCGTCGGCAGGTGCATAGCACCTGACCATACGCATGTCAAGTCCGGTGGGCAGCATGACCTTTGCAGCTTCAAAATAAGTGCAGAAGCATTGCTCATGCAGCCATTCGGCCAGCCTGAGGAGTTCTGTCCCAAGAACCGGCTGCTCATCTAACTGACGAAGCACCGGCTTGACTCCGGCAGGAACCTCATAAACATCCTCAGCAGCAAAAACCACTGCCTGACGATGGGCGTTGGCCGTGCCGAAAGGCACCAGAACGCGGCATCCGGGCTGTATAGTACGGTACAGATCCGGCGGGAGCATGTAATCAAACAGCTTGTCAAAGTGATAGGCGGTCTTTTCCACTGCCGCTTTAATAATTCGAGCGCAGATATCGACCACCCTTTCTCTGAGCGATGTTTAAGGCTTACTGCTCGTCTACCGAAATCGATAATTCAAATTCCTCGTCCTTATAAATGCTGGTCGGGGCAGCACCGTGCACTATGGTGGACTTTCCTGCCATAAGACTGCCCAGAACGATATTCACGGGCTTTTCGAGCAGAGGCTCATGGTGCTTATCGGCCTCCTCAGCAATTTCACGGGCACGGGAGGCAACGGTATTGACCAGCGCATAGCGGTTGTCGCACATTGCAAATACTTCGTCGA
>JAZUOR010000102.1:0-2440 GCA_045604745.1 Acutalibacteraceae bacterium
TGCATGGCATCCCAGCCGCCGGTCTCTTCGTTGTACTCAAAGAACGGGAACTCAACGACCCACAGGAAGTTGAACTGGTCGGGAATGATGTCAAGACGTCGGGCCATTTCCAGACGCAGGGCGCCAAGTACGCCGTACACGGTGGAATTCTTGTCAGCAACAAAGACGGCGACATCGCCCTTCTCAAGGCCGAGAGTTTCAATGATCCTGTCAAGCATGCCTTCGGGCAGGAACTTGGCAAAGGAGCATGTGGGGGTTTCGTCTGCCCAGCGGATCCAGGCAAGACCCTTGGCTCCGATACCCTTGGCGGTCTCGGTCAGCTTGTCGATTTCCTTGCGGGTATAGACCGAAGCGGAGTTCTTCGCAACAACAGCACGCACGCTGCCGCCGTTCTCAATGGCTCCGTCAAACACAACAAAGCCGCAGCCCTTTACAAGTTCGCTGATATCCTGCAACTCCATGCCGAAACGGGTGTCGGGTTTGTCCGAGCCGTAGCGGTTCATAGCCTCTGCATAGGTCATGCGGGGCAGGGGAGTGGGAATGTCGATATCCATTGTCTCCTTGAAGAGGGTCTTGATATAGCCCTCGGTGATGGAAAGGACGTCTTCCTGCTCAACAAAGGACATTTCAAAGTCGATCTGTGTGAATTCAGGCTGACGGTCAGCGCGAAGATCTTCGTCTCTGAAGCAGCGGGCAAGCTGGAAATAACGGTCAAAGCCGGAAACCATCAGCAGCTGCTTGTACAGCTGGGGAGACTGGGGCAGAGCGTAGAAATTGCCCTTGTGAACACGGCTGGGGATGATGTAGTCGCGGGCTCCTTCGGGCGTGGACTTGATCATCATCGGAGTGTCGATCTCGATAAAGCCGTTGTCCGAGAAATATCTGCGGGTGGTCTGCATGAACCTGTGGCGGAACAGAATGTTGTCGCGAAGCTCAGGACGGCGCAGATCAAGATAGCGATACTTGAGGCGGATGTCCTCACCGGTCTTGCAGCCATCAACAATCTCAAAGGGAGGAGTGACAGCCTTGTTGAGGATGGTCAGCTCTTCAACCTGCAGCTCGACGTCACCGGTGGGAATCTCAGGGTTCTTGGAGGAACGCTCACGGACAGTGCCGACAGCTTCCAGAACGAACTCGGAGCGGCAGGCGGCGGCGGTCTCAAAGACGGCACGGTCAGTGGTTTCGTCAAAGACCAGCTGCATGATACCGCTGCGGTCGCGCAGATCAATAAAGATGAGCGAGCCTTTGTCGCGCTGCTTCTGTACCCATCCGCAGACGGTCACTTTCTGTCCGGCGTGTTCCTGACGGAATTCGCCGCAATAATGTGTACGCTTCATTTTTGTTGCCTCTTTTCTTTATATAAAGAATTGTTTGTCGGATTATTATTCCTCAGAGCCCATGCCCAGCAAAGCGGCAAGTCCTTCCATGCCCTCAAGGCCGGAAAGAGTTTCGCTGATGCTGTCGATGCCGGCAAGGGTGCTCTGGATTCCTGCGTCGTACAGAAGCTCAAGGATGCCGGTGTCGATGCTTACCTCGGTCTGTTCGCCGGTCTCCATATTCTTGACTCTGGCCATGCCGCTCTCCAGCTCGCTGTCACCGATAACGCAGGTGTACTTGAAGCCGCGTTTATCGGCATACTTCATCTGAGCCTTTACCGAACGGCCGGAAAGATCGGTCTCAGCGGCAAAGCCCTCGCGGCGCAGCTGGTTGCAGAGAGCCATGCACTTGCTCACAGCGGCAGCTCCCATGGGAGCAAGATAGATCTCCGAAGGCTCGTCTGCGGGGAATTCGGTTCCCTGAGCCTCCATGACCAGCTTGAGGCGTTCGATGCCCATGGCGAAGCCGACGGCAGGCATTTCCGGGCCGCCAAGCAGGGAGAACAGCAGGTCGTAGCGACCGCCGCCGCCCACGGCAGCCTGAGCACCTATGTCGCCGGAGACAAACTCAAACACTGTGCGGGTGTAATAGTCAAGACCACGCACGATGGAGGGGTTAACGGTGTACTCTATGTCCATGGCGTCAAGACAGGCCTTGACCTGAGTAAAGTGCTCGGCGCATTCGTCGCACAGGCAGTCAAGAATGCGCGGGGCGTTCTTTGCGATTTCCTTGCAGCAGTCGGCCTTGCAGTCCAGCAGACGCATGGGGTTGCGCTCCAGACGGCCCTTGCAGGTCTCACAGATCTCGTCAATGTGCGGAGCGTAGTATTCGCGCAGGATTTTGTTGTACTCTGCGCGGCAGGCAGGACAACCGATGGAGTTGATTTCAAGGGCTACGTTTTTCAGACCCAATTCCTCCAGAGCGGTAACGCCCAGAGCAATGACTTCGGCGTCTGCCTGAGGAGCGGAAGCGCCGTACAGCTCAACGCCGAACTGGTGGAATTCGCGGTAACGGCCGGCCTGAGGATTCTCGCTGCGGTAGCAGCTGCCCACATAGCAGGCCT
>JAZUOR010000103.1:0-5130 GCA_045604745.1 Acutalibacteraceae bacterium
GCAGAGGATTTTATCTGCAGGGTGGGCAATCCCTATCTTTTCCGGGTGGGAAGCACCGCGGTCAGGGTGGAGTTTGCCGGCGGCGGGGAGCTTGCCGATGCCCTTGTCCGCGGGCTGCTGCCGCCGGACTGAATGGCTGCGGCTGCCTGCGCAGGCGGGTTTTACCGGTTGAAAAGGCAGCGGAGGCATGCTACGATACAGCCGTGCCGCCGGCACAACAACGGAGGTGTGCAAATTGAACACTGCAAAGTATACAGGTTTACCCGAAGAGCAGCCTTCCCGGACTCTGCCCGTGTGGAAAGCTGCTCTTTACATTCGCCTTTCAAAGGAGGACGGCGACAAGGCGGAAAGCAATTCCGTCACGTCGCAGAAGGAGATACTTACCGAATACCTGAAGCTCAATCCGGACATAGAGCTCTATGATTTCTATATCGACGACGGCTGGAGCGGAACCAGCTTTGACCGCCCCGGCTTTGTGCGGATGATGGATGACATTTACGCCGGAAGGGTGTCCTGCGTCATCGTCAAGGACCTGTCCCGCTTCTGCCGCAACTACACCGACGGCGGCAATTATATGGACAACATCTTTGTGCGCTGTCGGGTCCGGTTCATCGCTCTGAACAACGGCATTGACACCGCATCCGGCAGCATGAACGCCGCCACAAGGTGCATTTCGGTGGGTGTGACCAACGTCATCAACGAAAGTCTGGCGGCGACCACCTCGGTCAATGTCCGGGGCACGCTCAACGTCAACCGCCGGCAGGGCAAGTTTATCGGCTCCTTTCCCACCTACGGCTATCTCAAGGATCCCGACGACCATCATCGCCTCATCATCGACGAGGATGCCGCGCCGGTCGTGCGCATGATTTTTGAAAAATTCGTCGGCGGCAGAAGCATCATCGGCATCACAAAGGATCTCAACGAAATGGGCGTGCCCAATCCCTCGGCCTACAAGCGGCTGAAGGGCATGAACTACCGGCATCCCAACGGGAGGATAAACGACGGCCTGTGGCCGGAAAGCTCGGTGCGCCGCATACTGAAAAACGAAATGTACATCGGCAACATGGTGCAGGGAAAAAACACCACCATGAGCTACAAGATAAGACAGTGCCGCGCCGTGCCGAAGGAGGACTGGATAGTCGTTGAGGGCACCCATGAGCCCATCATCGACCGCAGGACCTTTGACACGGCTCAGTCGCTCTTCAACAGAAACATCCGCTCCTCGCCGGTCAGCCGCGATGTGGGGCTGTTTGCCGGCCTTGTAAGGTGCGCCGACTGCGGACGGGCCATGAGCAAAAAGACCAACGTCCACTCCTACGGCACCTACAGCTATTACCGCTGCTCCACAAGGCGTAAAATGGGCAGTAGCTGCACCAACCACACCATACGCGCTGACCGGCTCTATCAGGCGGTGCTGGTCACGCTGCGCAGGCAGATCGAGCTTGCCGTCAACATGGGCGAGCTGCTGGAGCGGACCAACGCCGACAGCAGCCGCCGCAGGGAATCGGACCACATCAGCCTTGCGCTCAGAAATCAGACAGCCGAGCGCGAAAAGTGCATGCGCATGATGACCGACCTTTATCCCGACTGGAAAAACGGAATAATTTCGCAGGAGGAATATATAAATCTCAGGCAGTCCATTGCCGCAAAGCTGGAAACGCTGGACAGAAGCATTGCCGGTCTTGAAAAAACCGCCCAGGAATACTCCGACGGCCTCGGCGAGGAAAACGAGTTCATTGCCCGCTTCAGAAGCTGCGGCAGCATCACCTCGCTGACCCGTCCGCTGCTCCTTGAGCTCATAGAAGAAATTCAGGTTTTCGAGGGCGGCGACATAAAGATAATCTTCAGATTCCGGGACGCTTACGAAAAGGCGGCAGACTATATCGAAATGAACAAGGAGAGCGTTCGGACGGCGTAGGCCGCAGACAGCCAATCAAAAAGATGCTTCCTGCCGCTGTTGTCCTGCAGGTGAAAAAAAAAGGGGATGGCCTTGTGCGGTCATCCCTTTTTTGCCTGTGCTGACCCAAAGCTGACAGTAGTGCGCGCACATTGACAGTCATGCATCGCCCGAAAGGTGTATAACAAAGGTGTATATCGCCGGACGGATATTCCGGCGGCATCATCATTGCTGACAAGGAGGCATTCACATGGCACGACCCATCAAGACAGGACTGGATTATTTTCCCCTTGACGCGGGCTTCTTCGGCGACGACCGCATTTTCGAGCTGACCGACCGCAGGGGCACAAAGGGCATCTGCGTGTACATAGCACTGCTTACCATCGTGTACGCTCAGGGCTACTTCATCGAGCTGCCGCCCGAACGTCTGGCGGGACTCATCATGCGCACGCTGGGCACACGCTGCTTTTCCGAGCGGGCAGAGGTCGCCGGGATCCTCGCCGACTGCGCCGACATCGGGCTGATCGAACCGGAGCTCTACAGCCGGGGAGTGGTCACCTCGGCGGCTATACAGCGCCGCTACGCCATGGTCACCGCACGCAGAGCCGTCAGCCGGGATAAGTACTGGCTGCTCAGTGGTCGGGAGGAACAGCAGAGCGCAGAAGAGGATGCCGGAGTTTTTGCAGCAGAAACTCCGGTTCTCACTGCTGCATCTACGGTTTTAGCCGGTGGTAATCCCACAAAGAAAACAAAAGAAAATCAAACAAAAGAAAACAAGACAAGACAGGATGATATCACAGACGTGCGCATGCGCGCGGAGGAAGAGCCCGCTGCTGCCCGTGTGTGCATTAACACCGACGGAGCAGACGATGATGAGGACGATATGACCGCACAGACAGCGCAGGAATATTATCCCGACATGGCGATAACACCTCAGGAACAGTACGGGCATCGTGAGCTGACCCGCTGCGGAGAGGTGCTCTGCGACGACCGGACGCTCTGCCCACCGGAGGGATGGACAGAGGATGACGCGACAATGCAGATACGCTCGGCACTCTATCCGCACAGGAGCGTGTCTGCGCCCGAATGCGCCCGCCTGCGGGAGCTGTGCGGCCGGTACGGAACGGAGCAGGTGCTTGCAGCCCTGCGCAGAGCGGCGGGCTACAACGTTGCCGATATGGCTGCCTACGTGGCAAGAATGCTGAAAAACGGCTCCTGCCGTTCCGCGCCGCAGACGTTCCTTTCCGCACCCTCATACCACTCTGCCGGCATGTACGCCCGGTCGGATTTCGGCATGATGCGCTCCGAATACTCAATGGATGAGGCTCTTGCGCTGATGGATGAGGACTGGATAAGCGGCGTTTCTCCGGTGGAGCAGCTGATGATGGGGACGGAAAGCTAAGAAAAGCCGCTGCAGGTTTCGGACGGAAGTCCGCGCCTGAGGTCGGAAGAAAACACTGTCGGCAGGCTTGTCTGAATAGAATATGCAAAAAGCCCCGCAGCCTGTGAAGGACTGCGGAGCCTGATGCGGATGAACAGGATATCTGTACTGAGCTTATGCCAGCTCCTTTTTGCGGTAGAAAACAACGGACAGCCACCATGACAGCGCAAAGAGCACTGCCGCGACCAGACAGAACACCGCCAGTGTGCTGCCGGGGATCTCGCTGTTTCGTTCATTCTGGTTCATTGCAAGGACAAAGGTACACGCGATGCTGCACACCACGCCGGTGATGACCATATATGCCAGCCGACCCTTTTCTGCACCGAAGCGGTACATGACCGGCAGGGCGATGCCCACCATCAGGCTGCTCATGATAAAGGGCAGGGACATATCCTCCAGCAGGGTGCCGAGGGAAAAGCCGCCGTAGATGAGCATGGAGGCAACACGGGCAAGGGCGACCAGCGCCAGCGTACCGCCCAGCAGAATGGCGGCAACGATATACCGGGCGGTGACTATCTGTGCGCGGGTGCAGGGTATTGTTCCCACATAGCGGCTCCAGCCGCTGGCGTCGTCATAGTTCATGAGCCCCATGACCATGGCGGCGCACAGCAGCACGGGGAAAAACAACAGCAGCATGCTCTCGCCCGGCTGCACCGCCACGCTCAGAGCCAGCATCAGCCCTGATATTATCAGGAAGAATTTACCGTAGCCTGCGCTCATATAGAGATCCTTTGTAATCAAGCCTTTCATGTTACCTTGCCTCCTTTGCCATGTGTACAAACAGCTCCTCGATGGTGACCGGACTGAGAGTAAAGCCGGCGGGCACAGCGTCTCTGCGCACCACTGCCTCTGCGCCGTAGGGAGATTCTCTCCTGCTGAGAACGGCGGCCTCGTCCAGCTCGGCGAGCTGCTCTGCGGTGCAGTGGAGCACGCCGTATTCGTCCAGCAGCCGGTCCTTTTCCTCGCACAGCATCAGCCTGCCCTTGTGCAGGAAGGCGATGTAGTCGCACAGCTTTTCAAGGTCGCTGACGATGTGGGATGAGATGAGAATGGAATGCTCCTCGTCGCATACGAAGTCTCTGAGCATGTCCACCACCTCGTCGCGCACGACGGGGTCAAGGCCGTTGGTGGCCTCATCAAGAACCAGCAGCTTTGCGTTGTGGGAAAGAGCGACAGCGATGCCCAGCTTCATCTTCATGCCGCGGGAAAACTCCTTGAACTTCTTCTTTTCGGGAATGCCGAGCTTATCGAGCAGCCGCTCGTATTCCTGCTGATCCCAGCTGCGGAAGGTCCGGCTCATGACGCTGCCCACCTGCTTTGAGTTGAGGCAGTCGGGAATGCCCACGTCGTCCAGCACCACTCCGATATCGTCGCCCAGCAGGTGCATGCTGCCGCGGCAGTCTCTGCCCAGAACGGTCACTTCGCCTGCGTCCCGGCGCAGCATATCCAGTATGAGCGCGATGGTGGTGCTCTTTCCGGCGCCGTTTTCACCTATGAGACCCATTATGCACCCTCCGGGCAGGGTGAGATCCAGCCCGTCAAGGGTGAAGTTGTCGTAGCTTTTTGTAAGTCCTCTGATTTCAATTGCGTTCATCATTCTTCCTCCAGACTGAATCTGACCATTTCGATTACTTCCTCTGTGCTCAGGCCGCAGGCCGCCGCCAGCTGCACCAGCTGCTCGATGAGCTCTTCCATCTTTCGCAGGTTTTCCTCCCGCAGCAGCTCCATGTTGCGTGGTGCTACATAACAGCCCTTGGCCTGCACGGTGTAGATGAAGCCGTCCTTTTCCAGC
>JAZUOR010000104.1:0-7752 GCA_045604745.1 Acutalibacteraceae bacterium
GATCTTTCGCCTGAAGATCCGGCTTCTGCCAACGGATTTGATTTCGATGGCACATTAGCCGAATACGCGGAAGCTCAGGGCAAATCATTGCTGAATGTTAGTGCCTATCTTTCGATAGGAGAGAATCGTGCGAATGGATTCATGAGTTTTAAAAATATCTCTGACAGCGAGATGGTAATTCTCACCTCAGCAAATATCAATGCTGACAGCATTGATGACTATGCAGATGACGCACTCTGTACTGTCTATGCAAACGGCCAAAAGATCGAACTGCCATTCTCTCTGAAAACAGGCTACATGAAGGAAATCGGTACATTTGTGCCTGTTGACCCTACAGCAATGCCCGGTATTACTGTGGGTACCGCAACAGTCACCAAAACAGATCTCGGAATATACATCAGCTTCCCTGTGACCTTCAGCGATGAAGAGCATGATATTGTAGTAGCTGACTGCGATACAGTAACCGACTTTAACTCAACGGGCTTTGCCAAGGGGCATGATGGCGTATGGTATGCCGAAATGAACATGGGACAGGGTGAGGTCGGCGATACTCTGACTGTCCTGTTTGAGGATGTAATGTGCAATCCCATTGGCGAGATAGTATTCGAAAAAGAATAAATCACAAAATAGATTCATCAGAGACATTTACGGTAGTCGGCACATTTCTTTGTGCCGACTACTGAACTATGCAAAGGAGATAAGTATGACCTACCGAAGAACACGATTGCTCAAAGTGGCCGTTATTGTACTCGCTCTGATATTGATTTCAGCGGTGACCGGATGCGGTCAGAAAACATCGTTGGATGTGGAGCAATCCTCCGTAACTGATGGTTACATCGATTTTGATGGTTTCACTGGCGAAAGCCCCTCTGCTGCTGAAGCAACGAAACATTTATATAAGGAGTACAGCGAATACTTTCTGCTGGATGCAGATGCTGATGTGATTTCAGAACCAGTAGAATCGTTATACGCTGCCCCTGTAAAGTTCGACACTGCAGCGGTTATAGAAATGTTCATGCAGGCAGAGAACCCCACTCCGGAAACATCTGATGACAGCGAGGTCTACTACAATGTTTATGACGGAGAAGAACACATTGAACACATGAGCATCGGCGTAAACGGCGGTTCCATCATCTACCGCAATATAGGCTTTACCAAAGGTGTTAAATTCCCTACCGAAAATTTCGTAACACAGAAGGATTACGCATTTTCAAACAATGGAAATCCTCCATATCCTACCGTATACAAGCAGGAAAATCTTCGCTTCATGTCTGCACAGGATGCTGTTGCTGAAGTGCGCGGTTTACTTACGCAGTTAGGAATTGTGACGCTGGAAGATGTTGATGTGTTTGCCATTGATCGCGCCGGTATGCAGGCACACCAGGCAGTAATGATGGAAAAAGATCCTGGCATTATCGGCTTTTACAATATAAAAGAACAATTCACCGAGGACGACGAATTCTACATTCTCTGTTTTACTGCCGAATGCGGAGGCCTCCCGGTCAGCAGTATCGGAAACCAAATGAACGATCGCTACATCAGTGGTTCGGAAATTACGGTATACTACTCAAAACAGGGCGTTGTGAATCTCTATCTTTCCGGAATCTATACACCACAAGGACGTGCAGAAAGTCACGAGTACATACTTACGGCAGAGGAAGCAGCAGACGCTGCTTTCGGGCATTATAGTATGGTAATAGAAAGCATCGGAGACAGCATTGACGAATGGTTGAACGGTGGTAAGTATGTTGTTATCAAGGCAGAATTAGTCTATGCCCCGACATCCTGCATCAAAAAACACGACGAGGTTTTGCTGGTTCCGGCATGGGAGCTGACAGTTAAATGGCACACGCTTACCGACCGTTACTACGGCAATGAATATGACGTCTGCGATGTGCTGACGGTCAATGCGATTACCGGAGAGATCATATGAGGTTTCGGAAGGGACTTATCGAATAAGAATCCAAGACATCACCCTGTTGCTGGCACAAAAACTGTTTCGCCGTGCCTTTGCAGCTCTGCGTGGATATAGGTATTTTCCGGGAAATTCACGTTATAACCCAACGCCAGAACGCATACCGGCAGTAATGATTCCGCAGGCAATACGTTTTCCGGAGGCACCTGAGGGTTGTGTAGTAAAATCATCTGCCATGGCGTGCACAATCACCGCCCTGCCTGTCACTTCGTTCAGCCTGAAACGATTGGTCAGAAACATCTGATAGGCTCTGCCCAAACAACCCAGAAGAGGAGGCAAATCTCCCGCGTGATGGGGATGATAGCAGCTCTTTGGGTTATAGTGTCCCATCGCAGCCGCATATGGCTCACTCATAGCATTGCGCGCCGGCGTGGGGCTGCCGCATTGTCTGCCCTCATGGATGTGGAATCCAAACACCGGACTTGCACACGGATCAGCAGGCGATGGAAGACCGGAGAGAGAAGTTTCTGCCAGTACGCCATACTCCGTCTGGAAAAATCGCATAATACCTGTCAAATCGGGGTGGGTGCTATCACCTTTCAGAATCGCTACCGCATGCGGACTTCGGCGCAGCGTTGGGATATACGCCGCATAATCCACCGTAGCGTTGCCTGTTGTATTCATGTCATCACCCTCCACAGTGTGTTTACTTTATCTTATGCTGACAATGCTGATGATGACAGCACCGGTCATTCGATTGCGATCTATATCAGATAATGCAGAGGGTTAAATGCAGAGGGTCAAATTGAAATCCACCAGCATACCCAAAATTTATCAATAACAGCAGCACAACAACTACTCCACGGAAGTGCATGTGCCGGCTCAAGAATTACTCCTCCGTCACTCAGAACCTGAAGCGCATTGTAAACCACTTCCTCGGTTCCCATCTCAAACACATTAAACGTCATACCTTCCTGTTTGTTCTTATGGACCACGCTTATGTCACAGGGATTTTTCGCTTCTGCCAGGGCAAGAAAGCCTTCTCCGTTTGCAGATAATCAGCAGTGCTCAAAAAGAAATGCTTGCTCACAAAGCAGAAATTTTTCAGAAATTTTATCGGGGCTATTGACATCATTGATTTAAAGTGCTAATATACTAAAAAATTGAATATCAAAGGCTGCGACGAAGACGGAAGCTGTAACGAATTTCCCAGAGAGTCGGGGATGGTGCGATCCCGGTAAAGGACTACAGACATTCTTATCCCTTCTGAGCCGGAAGCCCCAAAGGCTACACATGAATTGCTGTGCGCGATTTTCTGTTACACCCAGTAGGCGTTTCCCGTGAATGCTGCGTCAGTGCATAGAAGTTGTTGGACTTCGAAGAGGTGGCGGGTCAGTGTATCCGCAATTTGAGTGGTACCGCGAGTGTAAACAGATATATTTACACCCGTCTCAAAGCAAAAGGCTTTGAGACGGGTGTTTTTTTATTTGTCTTGAAGCGAAAAAATAACCGGTAAAGGGTGAATTAATACTGTTATTTGATAAAGTGAGCAAAAACAGGACTTAACGACCTGTCTGCAAGTTCAAGTGCAAAACGGCAGAATCGTTCCCTGGCAAATCCCCACTGTTTCGAAGAGGAACAGAACGCACCCGTCAAGCTCATCTGCCTCAGAGCGCAGATGGTCAAACTCAGAATATCTGCAGGAAGGATCCTAAAAAACAAATCTGACCAGACAGCAATAAGGCAATCGGAGGCAGATGAGAATTTCCGCTTCCGCCGCCTGATCGTCAGTACAATGGTAACAAGGTGTACACAATGAAGAAAACCTACATAACATCAATGCCGAATCATATCGGTGCTTTTCTCAAAGCCAGCAGGTGTTTTTCTGCGCTTGGTATTAATATCACACGCGTAAGCTACAACAAAGCAGTGGACTCCCACACCCTCTTCATTGATGCCGAGGGAACGGAGGAGCAGCTGGCAAAAGCTGATGCAGAGCTTGAGCGGATCGGCTATCTTCAGGGTAATGCCAATCGCGCCGGTATCGTTCTTATTGAGTTCAGACTAAAGGACGAGCCGGGAAGCGTTTCCGGCGTTCTCGAACTTATCAGCAGGTTCAGCTTCAACATCTCATACATCAGCTCGCAGGAAAACGGCACCGATTATCAGCTTTTCAAGATGGGACTGTATGTTGACCAGTCCGACCGCATCACCGAGTTTTTGTCCGAAGCGGAAAAGCTGTGTCCGGTACGTGTAATAGACTACAACAGCTCGGAGAAGGTATACGACAACAGTATATTCTACAACACATATGTGGCTGGGCTGACACGCATGATGGCGCTTTCCGATGAGACGCAGCAGGAGCTGCTTGTTCACGTCAACCTCGCCATGCAGACACTGGACGAGCAGGGGCTCTCCCCTTATCGCACCTTTGACAGTATAAACAGGTTCGCCGAGCTGCTTTCGGGATCAAAGGGCGATAGTTTTGTGCCGCGCATCAGCACACACAGGGTTACTGAAAATACCGAGATCATTCTCATTGAACCGCCCTGCGGAAGCAACACCATGATAATAAGCAGCGGCGGCGAACTGCTGTTCGTGGATACGGGCTACGCCTGCTATGCAGAAGAAATGAGCCGGCTGCTTGAGCGGCTTATTCCGGAATTTGACAGCATAAAAAAGTCCGTTCTGGTCACCCACGCCGATGTGGACCATTGCGGCCTGCTGCCCATGTTTGACGAGATTATCACCAGCAGGCGCTCAGCTTTGTGTCTGAAGAATGAGCATGACGGTACCAACGGCTATCGTGAGCAGAACCCACTGCACCGTCCGTACATCAGCATCTGCAAGGCGCTGACCTCGTACCGCCCGGCGGATCCGGAGAGAATCCGCACCCCGTGGCAGGAAAGCTCTCTGCGTGCGCCCCTTGAGCAGGTGGGCTTTTTCGCCTTCGGCGACCTGCATTTCGAGGTGTATGAGGGCAAGGGCGGTCATCTGCCCGGTGAGATAGTACTGATAGATTATGACCACCATATCGCCTTTACCGGCGACATCTACATCAACACCCACGGTCTGACACCGGAGCAGGCAGAATATAATCGGTATGCCCCAATCCTTATGACCTCCGTGGATACCGATCCGGCGCTTTGCGCTGAGGAGCGCAAAGCCATACTCCGCAGACTGGGCGTTGGCAGCTGGCAGATATTTGGTGCCCACGGTTTCAAAAAGGATTATTCGGTAAGCGTGTAGCGCAGACAGTCAGATCGCAACGCACGAATAGTAATAAAATACTTTTGGGAGAAAAAACATGATCGGTGTAATTGTTAATGTGATAACCGTGATAATCGGTTCAAGCATAGGTCTGCTGCTGAATAAAGGCATTCCTGAAAAAGTCAGCAAAGCCGCAATGATCGGTCTGGGCGTCTGTACGCTGTATATAGGAGTATCAGGCAGCCTGTGCGGAGAGAACGTACTTGTTATGATTGCAGCAGTGGTTCTGGGCTCAATCACAGGAACGCTGCTTGATATTGACGGAGCCATCAATAAACTATCCGAACGTGTCGAAGAAAAATTCAACAGGGGAGACAAAAAGGTTTCCATAGCCGAAGGTCTGGTGTCAGCCACTCTTCTTTTTTGCGTCGGTTCAATGACTGTGACCGGTTCTATTCAGGCCGGACTTACCGGGGACAATTCGATTCTGATTACAAAAGCAACTTTGGATCTGGTGTCCTCTATGATGCTTGCGTCAAGTCTCGGTGCAGGCGTACTCCTCGCTGCCGTTTCCGTGTTTGTTATACAGGGTGGGCTCGTGCTTTTATCGGGATTGATCGCGCCTGTACTGAGTTCCGGAGCTGTTAACGAAATGACCGCCGTAGGCTCTCTTCTCATTATTATGATAGGAACCAATCTGATGGGGATTACAAAGATAAAGGTTGCGGATTATCTGCCTGCAATTCTGTTTGCTCCTGTATTTTACAGCCTTGTCCCTGTTTTTGAAAAGGTGTATAATCTGTTCGTATAAAGCCACATACAAATAGAAAACGAAACAAGGTGAACCGATGTATTTTGATGATCTTCAGATTGGCATGACGGTGGAAATCGCCCCTGCCGTAATTGAAAAAGATAAGATGATCGCCTTTGCGCGGGATTATGATAGCATTCCGCTTCACATAGACGAGGAGTACGCAAAGAGCACTCCTTTCGGCAGGCTTATCGCCCCCGGCGTGATGTCATTTATGTCGGTATGGGCAAAATATCTGGAGGTGGATTTTTTCGGGGATGAACTGCTTGCCGGCAAATCCACAAAAATTGAATGGCACAAGCCGGTTTTCGCCGACGACATACTTACCGGCAGGGGAACTATCACTAACCTTGTTAAGCGCAGCGTCAAAAACGGTCTTGCCGAGATTACCATTGAAGCCTATAATCAGCACGGCGAGCTTGTTCTGACTGACGTTACCGAGGCAATTGTCAAGTGCCGGCCGGCAAAAATCAGTTGACTGCTTTCATAAATTAGGATACAATATCCGACGAATCAAACATATTATTCAGTACAGCAAATATGCAAAATACAGAGGCAAATACTATGGGCATGAATTTTCAGAGAAAACTGCCGGTTCCCCAGGAAGTAAAAAGCGATTTCCCGGTAACTGAACAAATGGCGAAAGTCAAGGCTGAGCGTGATGAAGAAATAAAGGCTATTTTTGATGGCAGATCGAATAAGTTCATTCTTATTATCGGTCCTTGCTCTGCGGATCACAGCGAGCCGGTACTGGAGTATATCTCCCGGCTTCGCAGAATTGAAGATCAGGTGTCGGACAAAATACTTATCATTCCGCGCATATATACCAATAAACCCCGCACAACCGGTCATGGCTACAAGGGCATGCTGCACCAGCCTGATCCGGATGAAAAGCCCGATATGTACAAGGGTATTGTTTCCATCCGCGAGCTTCACATGAAGGCTCTTCACGACTACGGCTTTTCCTGTGCAGATGAGATGCTGTATCCGGAAAACTACAGCTATCTTTCCGACCTGCTTTCCTACGTCGCGGTAGGCGCAAGATCGGTTGAAAACCAGCAGCACAGACTTACCGCCAGTGGCGTGGAGGTTCCTGTGGGAATGAAGAATCCTACCGGCGGCGATCTTCATGTTATGATGAACTCCGTCAAGGCGGCGCAGTCCGGGCATACATTTATCTACCACGGCTGGGAAGTCGTTACCGACGGCAATCCCTATGCTCACGCCATTCTCCGCGGATATGTGGACTTTACCGGCAGAAGCAGTTCAAACTATCACTATGAGGATCTGCTTCTGGTGGATGAACTGTACGCAGAAGCCGGTCTGGCATACCCGTCTGTAATCGTGGATACCAACCACAACAATTCGGGCAAGCAGTATCTTGAACAGATCCGCATTGCCAAGGATATCGTTCACAGCCGCAATCAGAACAGTCACATCAAGCGCCTTGTCAAGGGACTTATGATCGAAAGCTATATTGAAGACGGTGCCCAAACCACCGGTGAGCATGTTTTTGGCAAGTCGATCACCGATCCCTGCCTCGGCTGGGAAAAATCCGAAAAATTGATATTTGATATCGCCGATAAGCTCTGATACTGATTACAACCGGATATTGAAAGAGAAAAACCGACAGGGGCATTTGCTTTCCTGTCGGTTTTGTCTTTCATTAGTTCTAATTAATATATTTATCTGAAGAATGCAAGATTGTAAACAGACTTATAAATTAATGGAATGTACATGCAAAACAGAGTAAGCCTTTCCCATAATCCCTCATATTTTAAAACCGTATTTTGAAATTTCTCCTTATCTCCCATAA
>JAZUOR010000105.1:0-4448 GCA_045604745.1 Acutalibacteraceae bacterium
TAGAGCGACACCGATTCCTCAGTACCGGGAGCCACGCTGCGGAGAATCCACGCAATCTCCTGTTCCATGCCGCCGTCGGGCAGCACAAGGTTGTAGCCCACAGCGGTAAACGTAATGCCGAAGGTGTACATGACCCGCACCACAAACAGAGCCAGCGCAAGGATGGCTGCCACTGCCGCAGGCACGCCCACAAAGGACGGCACAATCATGCCTACGCCGGTAAACATGAGCATCAGTACGCAAACCGACACCGCAGCAAGAAACACCAGCAGCGCGATTTCCTGCACCATACCAAGCATTCCGCCGTCTGTCCCAAGACGTTTTATCTGGATAACCGCGAACATAACAACAGAGGCCTCTATTCCGCCCAGCCCGATTATGGGAACAAGAGCAGGCAGAAGCCTCGTTTTTGCGCTGAAAAAGGCAAGCACCACGGAAATTGCCAGTATCATTGCCGCAGGCGTGCCCAGTGTGCACCACAGCCCGCCCGTACCCTGTGCCAGTTCAGCGGCTATGACCCGCTGATGAAGGAACGCAAAGAGCAGAGAAAAGACCATTACGGTGCCGAAAGCACGGCCGCCCACAAACTCCCTCATGCTGTCTGAGGGAGATCTGCGTCGCTGGGCTATGCGCGAAAACTTATCTCTTCTTTTCATGCGCCCTTACCTCAGCGGTGATTGGAGCGACCCGAACCGGAACGGTTCTGTCCGGAGCGGTTCTGGTTGATGCGCTGGTTGTTGGGGCCCTGATTGGATCGCTGACCGTTCTGATTGGGCTTTCTGTTGCCATTCTGTCCGGGCTTGCGATTCTGGCCGCCTTTATTCTTGTTGCCGTTGGGCCGGCCGCCGCCCTGCTTGTTTGGACGCTGCTGACCGGACGGCTTTTTGTTGTTCTGAAGTGGAGCATTGCTTTCAGGGAAGGGATTGTATTCCTGAACCACCGGAACCACGCGAACTCCCGACACGACACCGTTGTCGGTCTGAGTCATATCTGCAACATAAGCCATAGTTGTGCCGCCCTGCTGAATGAGGCTTTCCTCAGGAAGGACGGGAACCACGGGCAAAGCAGGAGGCTCGGACACCGGAACCTCCGCTTCCGCAGAGGTCTGCCCGCCCGACATTTCGGTGGCAACATCGGTAACGGTGGCCTCTGCCGCTGCCCGCTCCTCAGGAGAGAGTGCAGCCATAGCCATCTCTGCGGGAGACAGCACTCCGGAGCTCTGCTGAACCGGGGCATCGGTCTGTCCGGGCTGAGCCACAACGGGGAAGGAGGCATTCTGCTGAACCGGAGTCTGAGGAGAATTGACGGTGCTGACCGTCTTTGAGGGAGCAGGCAGGAAAGCCGCTGCCGCAACAGGAGTGGCGGCCTCTCTCTTTTTGCCCTTCTTTCCATCGGTCAGAGCCGAATAGGTTATCTGATAGCGCTTGTTGCGCAGGGCATCGTCCACCTCACCGAACACTTCGTCGATCTGGTGAATGGAATGAAGGAACAGAAACCAGATGCCGCTGAGCAGCAGAGGATTGATACACAATCTAAACAAATCACAGAACGATCTTGTGAAGAACTCGTCGCCGGCGTCAATCATGGTAGCACGGGCGATGATGTAGGTTATGGGCAGCAGCGCCTGAAAAACGATACCGGTTCGGGCAAGGCGGCTGAAGGAGGTCCGATAGCTGCGGCGGATAACGTTGCGGGTGAGCACATTGTAAATGTAGCTGTTTGCCAGAATGCAGCAGATTATCACCACAAAATAACAGGCATAGAAGAAAAACAACGTCAGCCGTACCGACTCCGGATGAGTAAGACAATAAAGCGCGCGGTAGCAGACATAATAGGCCAGCAGGATATAATAGCCCAGCCGGAACAGTCCGAACACCACGATTGGCTTGTGCTTGAGCAGCGGCACCGATGAGCCGCACTCAAGAAAATAGGCATAGAACACCACAACTATGAGCAGCAGCGACACGATGAAATCGTACACCAGCAGCGTGGTGGTGAAAGTACTCATGGCGGCACCGCTGGAGCCGGTCAGCTTGAGTATGTCGGAGAACGCGTTGAGTGCGCCGTAAACCAGCAGGAACAGTACGAATATCCCGCCTCGTCTGAGACAGGCGGAAACAAACGCCTTGCCGTCCAGACCGATCTGCCTGTTTTTGTTCATATATACATCATCCTTAATGCCGGTGCTGTCCGGCGTTTTGGTGTACCTTCAATTTGGTCAACCTATATAATACCACATCCGACTGCATCATACAATATCAGAGAAACAAAAAATACAGCTTTTGCCCAGAAAAAAAAGCATCCGGCACGCTCATGCGCACCGGACACTTCCGGTTTATTCCAACACAGAACCCTTACAGCAGCGCGTCTGCTACGGAGACCGCCGAGGGAGCTTCGCTGCAGGCGCAGCTTACCATACGCTTGCCGTATTCGGCCAGCATTGCCATGTCCAGCACGTTGAAGAACAGCAGAACCGCCGCCACGCCAATGATGACTATCAGCAGGGGACGGGTGATATTTTTCACGTACTTGAGCAGAATAATGACACCCAGAACGATGAGTACAATGCCAATCACATTGGCGGTGGGTGAGGAGTTCATCCATTCTCTTATTGCTTCCATTTATCTTCGCTCCTTTTATTGATTATGTATCGCCAATCACATTATAATGTGATTGGCGCATTTTTTCAATAACATTCCCTCATTTTTTCTCCACAGCAAAGCTGCCGCCCGTTATGCGCTGCGTCTTCCCGTGCCGTCCGCATCGGAGAACTCCCTGCGCACCCCAAGATCTTTGGCCATGCGCAGAAGATAGCGGTAACGGGCCTCCAGCGCCTCCAGCTGAAAGACGCAGGATTCTATCAGGTCGGAATCGCTTTCTGTGTTGAACCACTGGTGCATGGCGTTTATCATGGAGACCGTGGAACGAATCTCATCCAGAAGCGGTGTTTCCTGTTTTTTGGGTCTGAGAAGTATATCACGCAGAGATTCCATACCTTACCTCCGTTGCATGCCGGATTTTCCGGCTCTGTCTGATGTAAGGCAATTATTACACAGCACGCACGCTGTTTATGCTGAAACGTGTTGGCGCAACGGGCATTTATTTACACAAAAAGGGAGACGCCTTTGCAGGCATCTCCCATGATTGGCAAAAAGAGTGATTATGCGACCATGAAGATAAGGATATCGCAGACGAAAGCAAGGATGAAGAAGATGACTGCGATGACCTTTGTCCACTTGCTCAGGAAAGCGTCGATGGTACGGGCCTTGCCCTTGTTGAGGAAAGAGTCGGCACCGCCGGCGATGGCACCGGAAAGATTAGCCTGATGTCCCTCCTGAAGAAGGACTACGGCGATAACTGCAATAGCAGCAACAAACAGAACTATGCTGGCGATCCAAACTAAGGTGGTCATTATAAATTCCTCCAAAACAGAATAATCCTAAATTACGCTTAAATACTATAACACAGCTTATCCGGTTTTGCAAGAGCAAATTACCTTAAAGGCGAATATTTTATTATTTTGTTGTTTCTGTTCTGCTGTTGACATCCGTTGAGTGAATGTTATAATTACGCTTGATGACTATTATTCAGAACAGAGAGGATATCCCATGAGCGAAAACAACACCAGTCCCAGAACCGAAACCGATCTCCCGGAAGAGGACGATTTTCTGTATGTTCCCGAATATGCTCCGGATTTCACCGATTCGGACGATGACGAACAGGCAATAAAAGAGCGCATAAACGCACGGGAGTGTAACATTGAAGAGTATGTCATGCCGGACATGAACATATTCCAGCGTACCGGCGAATTCTGGTATCGCAACAAGCCGCTTATCCTTGCTGCCGTCGGTGCTGTTCTGCTGGCAGTTTTCATTATCATAACCGGTATGCCGGATCATTACGACCTGACCTCCACCATCTATGTCAGCTATTCTGATTTCCCCAGCACCATCACATTTGCGATGGAAGAGGAGTATGTCAGTCATGTTTCCGACCTTGACGGGGACGGCGAGTCGGATGTAGCTGTATCCACCATCAATCTTGTGGACCCCAACGGAGCCATCGCCGCCGTCAACATGGAAAAGCTGCTGGCTCACCTGACCGATGAACCCACATCCATGCTGTGGGTGATTGACGAAGAGCTCTACAACATGATGATCCGCGATTACGGCGAATACCTGTTCGAATCCTTCGAGGGTGCCCCGCTGTGGATCGAAATAACCTGCAGCGAAAAAATCAGCAGCTGCATCGAGCGCAGCGAATGCCCGAAGTTAGGCTTCTGCCTGCGCGCCATGACCGATGAGCTTGCCGAAAACGAAGATGTACGCATGCATTACGAGCAGGCGATTGCCGCTCTGACCGCTATCCGTGAGCAGCACCCTGAAATGTTTGCCGCATAAAGCCATACAAATCAACCAAATTGTAGCACTCCGCTTACTTGCCTGTGG
>JAZUOR010000106.1:0-7905 GCA_045604745.1 Acutalibacteraceae bacterium
GCTCTCTGATCCGTCCCGAGGCCACCGGTTTCGGTGCAACCTACTACACCGTTGAGATGCTCGAGCACTTCGGTGATTCCATCAAGGGCAAGACCTTTGCCATTTCCGGTTTCGGTAATGTCGCATGGGGCGCTGTCACCAAGATCAACCAGCTGGGCGGCAAGGTCGTTACCATTTCCGGTCCCGACGGCTACATCTACGACAAGGACGGTGTCTCCACTCAGGAGAAGATCGACTACATGCTTGAGATGCGTGATTCCTGCCGCAACCGCGTTCAGGACTATGCCGACAAGTTCGGCGTACCCTTCTTTGCCGGCAAGAAGCCCTGGGGCGAGAAGGTCGACATCATCATGCCCTGCGCCACTCAGAACGAAGTTGGCATGGCAGAAGCCGAGCAGATCGTTGCCAACGGCATCAAGTATTATGTTGAGGTTTCCAACATGCCCACCACCAACGAGGCAATGTCTTACCTCAAGAAGAATGGCGTTATCGTTGCTCCTTCCAAGGCTGTCAACGCCGGCGGCGTAGCTGTTTCCGGTCTTGAAATGTCCCAGAACTCCATGCGTTACAGCTGGACTGCCGAAGAAGTCGATGCCAAGCTCCAGATGATCATGAAGAACATCTTCAAGAACTCTGTTGTCGCTGCAAAGCAGTATGGTCTTGGTGATGACCTCACTGCCGGTGCCAACATCGCTGGCTTCAAGAAGGTTGCCGACGCCATGATGGCTCAGGGTGTTTGCTGATAGCTGCACAGATTCTTCAATAAAAGAATAATAATTTTCAAGGCCGCCTCCGATGTTCCGTCGGAAGCGGCCTTGTTTTCTTCAGTTTACCGGTCGATGGACTGTTCCTATAAACAGAGGCAGGTCATTCTGCGAAAGGATAGCAAACACGAAGGGGCGGTCAAGCACAAAATCCATTCGCTCCTCCGGAGGCCTTCCAGCACCGCACACAGCCATCACCGTATATGCGACTGCCGTGCAGCCCTCCTCGTCAATCTTCACCCGTGCGGCATGCTTTGCGCTTGTGACCGCCACGCTTTTCGCTTCGCCGGTCAGCGGTGTGAAATCCGCATGCTCAAAGCTGAACACGTCAGTTACACCCAGCGCCCGCAGTCCGTCCACAAGGCTCAGATCTGAGGACACATCGAACTTCGGCACAGAAATATCCACAATAAGATGCTTGCTGTTATCCGTTCTGAAACCTGAGAGCAGCAGCTTCAGCTCCTGCTCATCAGCTATGATTTCTCCCACAGAAACCCCGTCATGCGGAAGCATCAGAACCATTCTGCAGCCGTCGTTAAAGGCCAGAGAAACGGCACCTGCTTTGTCGCTCATCCAGTATTCCATAGAACTGCTCATGTTCATAAAGTCACAGCTGATATCACCCGCCTGAGAATGGAATAATCTTTTGGCTGTGGCTTTTTCGCTGAACGTATGACTCCACTTTGCCCGGAAGTTTATTGTTGACGCAAGAGCGATAACCGTCCGTGCATCCATTCTGATTCCCTCTGCCTGCTGAGCAAGCAGACCGTCGGTCTGGGCATTGAGCCAGTCCTGCAGCACTTTGTCATAAGCCGGCGAGCCCATCTGACCGCTGAACACGGACGCATAATAATCCTGTGCCAGTCGATCAACCGTGGTCTGTACATAACCGATTTTCTGATTGAGCCAAACAGAATTCGCCAGCACGCATCTGGCCGTGCCGTCGTCACGATAATTGGCATTCCAGACAGCATTTGCCTGACTGCGCACGGTTTCGATGCCGTCGGCTCCCATCAGATTGAGGAGCTGTTGACGGCTGTTCCCGTCGGTCATCTCACACAGCATGCTCAGTGCCATGCCGACATTGACCGGCGAGAATATACGGTTTTCATTATCCTTTACGGAAAGGAACAGTCCGGTTGCGGCGAGGAACATTTCCTGCAGCCTTTCACTGCAGCCGGTGTACCGTCTTTCCTGAGATCTTATGTCTCCCATCCACGCTTCATATGCTTTTGAAAACCCGTCACTGTCGAACTTCCCGTCCTTGCCGAAAAACTGTGCTTCACCGGGATAGGGTGCCATCTGAGGATAGGTCGCTGTGGCAGCAGCATAGTCGCTGCGGGCTTTCATTTCTTCCATTTTACCATCCTCCATTTTGATTGATGTACGCTGCATTGATTATATCATATATCTGCTCCGGTGTCTGCCCCTTTGATTCAATCTGAATCAGTACATCATTATGAAGTACGGAAAAACGCATGCGAAAGCCGTCACTGTCCCCTGCCTCGTTAACGACATAAGCGCGTGCCCTGACCATTTCGCGGGTAAGCTGCTCAGCTCGGAACACAGGATCATTCACCACTTCCCACAATTCTTCAGGCACAGATTCTCCTCTTGGTATCGGATAGAGAGATAAATCGTATTTTTCGGTTTCTTCCGGCTCAACCGTTCGCTGCACATCGTGTTCGCTCACTGTTGACAGCGTGATATACAGCTGATCCATTCCCTGAGTCCGCCACTGTGACCACAGGACTCTCAGATAGTCGGACTGCTGATTCTTATATCTTCGCGCATACTCAAAATCCAGCCCGTTGACGCTTACCTCAGGCAGATGTTTTCCGTAGATCTTGTCTCCGTACGCCTGTTCTTCGCTGAGCTCATCGTCCCGTAATTCAGGAATCACAGGCTCGGAAAGGCAGCTGAAATCTGCTGCATCGCTGCAAAGTATCAGGTCAATAAGCGCCGGGAGAGCAGATTTTTCAGCATTTCCACCTGTCAATTCCACATAGTATGCCGAGTCATTATGGTTGAATGTTGCAAAGTATACCGTACTGTCTGTAAGTGCATACTGTCCGGCCATAATTCGCTGCCCCATAATGAATGACGGCTGGGGCTCACAGCAGAAAACATAGTCTGTCACAGCATCTTCACTCGCAGGAAAAAGACGCACATGAGCTTCAACGGCTTCGGATAACTGCTCACCATTTGAAATGATTCCAGCAAGGACACTCTTCAGTCCGCCATCACTGTCATAAACGGCCTCAGCAGCAACTTCGCCTAATTCAGCCAAACCGGGAAGCACATCGTCAATCTGCTCCGCATCAAGCTCACAGCTGAACTGCAGGCCTGCATCCATTCTTGCGCATTGAGCATCAGCAGTATTCAGAATCAGCGAGTAGCAATCCTCCTGCAGCCCATCCTCATTCCGCTCCGATCCGACGATTTCAGCATCCGGCGTCTCCGACAGGCGCACTTCATCAGTCTCTCTTTCAAACGGCAGAGCCGCAATACAAACCATGCACAGCGCCGCCGCTGCAACACACGCCGCAATCCATCTTGCTCTGCGTTGAACATCATTTTTAACATCAGCCGCCTCATCTATATAATCACTGTCGATCATTCCGATCACCTTGTACAGGCGCTCTTCATTCATAATAAATCTCCTCCCTTGCCAGGTGCTCCCTGAGTTTTGTACGTAACCGGAAAAGCATGGATTTTACTGCACTCTGAGTCATGCCGAACATAACCGAAATATCCTCTACAGAATCGGAATACCAGTAACGGCGCACAAAAACCTGTCGTTTTTTTAGCTCAATAGAGCTCAGAAAAGAATTAATTACCTCAACCACCTGTTCGTCTTCCGCAATTTGCTCAACGTCTGTATGCGCAGGCAGACACTGGCTAAGTTCTTCAAAAATAGAGTTTAGCCTTTGATCTCTGCGTGCAGCGTACAGGTAATCACGCCGATCAAGCGCCGCATTGCGAGTCAGACATCCGAGAAACGCCCGAAGACTTTCAGGCTTTTTGGGCGGTATGCTGTTCCATGCGCGATTATACGCATCACTGACACATTCCTCCGCGTCTTCTTTGCCGGAAAGGATGTTAAAGGCAACCGACATGCAGTAGCTGCCATATTTTTCAGCCGCCGCTTCAATAGCCTCTTCATCCCGCTCCCAGAACAGCTCAATTATTCTATTATCATCCATGCCATTCACCTCTTGAACAAATAAAGGCTTCACTGATAAAGACGGAAATCAACGCGTATCGGTTGCGTTTATATTGCATTATTTTTCTGTTATGCTATAATCAAACAAAAAAACAGGGAGATTATTTCATGACCGATGTTGTAGCCGCACTGATCTGGGACGGCAACCGATTTATGATCTGTCAGCGACCGGCGCACAAGGCTCGCGGTCTGCTGTGGGAGTTCGTGGGCGGCAAGGTTGAGCCGGGTGAAACCAAGGAGCAGGCTCTCGTTCGCGAATGCCGCGAAGAGCTTGACGTGACGCTGTCTGTGGGCGAAGTATTCATGGAAGTAGTCCACGAATATCCCGACATCACCGTGAAGCTCACGCTTTACAACGCCGTTATCGCCGAGGGAACTCCAAAAATGCTTGAGCACAATGACATTCAGTGGATAAGCATCGGGCAGATACCTGCGTACGCTTTCTGTCCGGCTGACAAGGAGATACTCGAACGACTGATGTCCGAAAAAGGCGGTGAGCGCAATGGTTAAGCCGATAGTCAGAGATATTATTTTCCTGGGTCGCTCTTCTTCACCCGCAACTATTGAGGACATACCTATTGCAGAGGATCTGCTTGACACACTGAGAGCCAATGCCGGGCGATGCGTTGGCATGGCGGCCAACATGATCGGTGTAAGCAAACGCATAATTGCGTTTGAATGCGATGGAAGCCACATGGTAATGTTCAATCCGGAAATCATTAAGCACTCTGAACCATACGACGCCGAAGAAGGATGCCTTTCACTCGACGGTATTCGCCCGGTCAGAAGATGGCGCTCGATAAAAGTGCGGTATTATAACAGCGATATGCAGCTGCGTCTGAAAACCTTTACCGGCTTTACGGCACAGATCATCCAGCACGAAATAGATCACTGCAACGGCATAATAATATAAAATAAAACCGCCGAAAGGACTCAACCCCTTCGGCGGCTTATCTTCGCAATATCAGTCGATGATGACTATTTCAGCATCAGGAGCATTACGGCGAATACTCTCAATACCCTTGAGGCAGCTTGCCTTAGCCTTGTATCCCTCACCGGTGGCGATAACCTGACCGTTGCGGGCCTTAAGACGGAAACGAGTCTCGCCCCTCTTATCGGTGTAAACCTCAAACTTGGGATTGGTGGCAGCGATGACCTCATTCTCGGTCTGATCTTCGATCTTGGCAATGGGTGCATTGCGCTTTACGCTGGCAATACCCTTCTTGCATGCAGCAAGATTCGCATACTGTTCGCTTACAGCGATGACCTCGCCGTTGCCGGCCTTGAGTGCAAAGCTGATAGTTCCCTTGGCGCTGGTTTTGATTTCAAATTTTCCTGCCATTTGGTTTGACCCCCTTAAGCTTTATGGGTCGATTATAGCACCTCTGTACAGGAAATTCAACCAATTTCGGCCATATTTTTTTCATTCTGCCGTATTTTTAATCTATTTTGCACGCCTAATACTGACTCAAGAACACAAAAACAGCCTGTCCGCCATCCGTCCAGATGCCGACAGGCTGTTTTATCAGGAATTAAGATAGTTGGCAGCACTGAAGGCTGCGTTGGCACCGTCAGCTGCAGCTGTAACGATCTGACGGAGCCGCTTTGCCCGACAGTCACCCGCTGCGTAAAGACCCTCAACACCTGTTTCGCCGTTCTCGTCGGCAATGATATATCCATTGGCATCAAGGTTCACTATGTCTTTTACCAGTGCAGTGTCCGGCTGTACTCCGACAGCAATGAAAACTCCGTCCAATTCAATCCGGCGGGCTGCTCCGGTTGCGTCAATTACATTTACTCCGTCAACCCGCTGCTGTCCGGTAATTTCTGAAACCTGAGAACTGAGCACCAATTCTATATTATCGCGCTGTCTGACCGCATCGACAAGAACACCATCTCCTCTGAACCTGTCACGGCGATGGATAAGATATACCCGATCACACTGGTTTGAAAGAAACAGAGCATCCTCAAGAGCGGTATTACCGCCGCCAACGACCGCAACCACTTTCCCACGGAAAAACGAACCGTCGCAGGTTGCGCAGTAAGATACACCGCGCTGAGCGAATTTATCCTCTCCGTCGCAGCCAAGCTTACGGTGTGTGGCTCCGTTGGCAATAATTACCGCTTTTGCCTTATAACTGTCTGACTGTCCGGTCAGCACCCAGAGTTCATCGTTCTTTGAAAGTGAAGTCACAGTATCGAAAACGATCTCTGCACCCAGAGCGGAGGCCTGTTCATATGCCGCAGCAGCAAGCTCCGGACCGGTTGTAGAAGGAATTCCGGGATAGTTGCCAATCTCCGCAGACTCGACCATCTGACCGCCGTAGATATTCTTTTCAACCAAAGCAACACTCAGCCCGGCCCTTCGAGCATATATCGCAGCCGTAAGACCGGCAATTCCTGCTCCGATTATACATATATCGTACATTTTGCTTATCTTCTTTCGCCAAGCTTTTTATATTCCGTGCGCGGCTGAACATTCATATATGCCGGGCGGATAATCTTTCCGGCGTTGATGTTTTCCTCAACGAGATGAGAACTCCAGCCGGCTATACGGGCAATAGCAAAAATCGGGGTAAACAGCTCAGTAGGCAGCCCAAGCATATCATAAACAAAACCGCTGTAGAAGTCAACATTGGCACTGACACCCTTATAGGTTCTGCGCACACTTGAAATGGCAACAGGAGCAAGACGCTCAACGGCAGAATAAAGAACATATTCCTCATGCATGCCCTTTTCGTTGGACAGCTTTTCAACAAAGCCCTTGAGTATCTGCGCACGTGGATCGGATACGGAGTATATTGCATGACCCATGCCGTATATAAGGCCGGAGTTGTCAAAGCGCTTCTTTGCAAGAACGCCCTGCAGGTATGCTATGATCTCCTCATCGTCGTGCCAGTCCCTGACCTCCTTTTTCATGTCCTCAAACATCTGAACAACCTTGATGTTGGCGCCGCCGTGCTTGGGTCCCTTGAGTGAGCCGAGGGCGGCAGCTATGACTGAATAGGTATCTGTTCCGGACGATCCGACAACATGAGTAGTGAATGTTGAGTTGTTTCCGCCGCCGTGCTCGGCATGAAGCACCAGAGCAAGGTCGAGAATTTTTGCCTCAAGCTCAGAATACTTACAGTCAGAGCGCAGCATGTACAATATGTTCTCAGCTGTTGACAGTTCCGGATCGGGAGTGTGTATAAACAGGCTCTTTTCGTTGTAGTAATGCTCATATGCCTGATATCCGTAGACCGAAAACATAGGAAACAGCGCAATCAGCTGCAGGCACTGACGTATAACATTTGGCACCGATGTGTCGTTGGCTCTTGTGTCGTATGAATACATGGTCAGCACACTGCGTGCAAGCGTATTCATCATGTCAAAACTCGGCGCCTTCATAATGATATCGCGTACAAAGCTGGTCGGCAGCGAACGGAAGCTTGCAAGAAGTTCTTTGAACCGCTTGAGCTCACCCGCATTCGGCAGTGCGCCGAACATGAGAAGATAAACAACCTCTTCAAAACCAAACCGGTTTTCCGTCAGGAAACCATCGACCAGTTCCTCGATGGCAATGCCGCGGTAAAACAACTGACCGGGTCTTGATTCCTTTACTCCGTTTACCATCTCAGAGGCAACTATCTCAGACACTTCGGTCAGGCCGGTCAGAACACCGTTGCCGTTAAGGTCACGCAGACCTCGATTTACCTTATGTTCAATATACATCTGCGGATCAATTGAGTTGTTTTTCACGCAGGTATCAGCAAGTCTGTGAATATCCGGAGTGATTTCAGAAAAATCATTCTTGATTCTGTTATATGTCGACATACTCGATCTCCTTTCCCGGTCTACTGTCAGCTGTTATTTCAAAAGAGTCGGACAGATGAACACCGGTTTACGTATTATTACTCAGCCTTCTTGTCTGCC
>JAZUOR010000107.1:0-3224 GCA_045604745.1 Acutalibacteraceae bacterium
ATCGTTGTGCAGGGTTCCCTGCAGAGCCGCAAATGGCAGGACAAGGACGGCAACAAGCGCGTGTCCTGGGAAGTTCAGGCCGACAAGGTCTTCTTTGGTGATTCCAAGAAGGACTCCGAGTCCGGTTCAAACAGCAACGTGACCAACCGCTTCGACAGCTACACACCGCCTCCCGAAAGGGACCAGCCGAGCGCTTATTCCAGCGGCAGCGAGAGCGATTTCACTCCTCTGCCCGATGATGATCTTCCGTTTTAACGGAAGCGCTCGCAATAATCTGAAACAGGAGGATTCATATAATGGCTGACAGACCCGAAAGACCCAACCGTCCCCGCAAGAGCCGCAAGAAGGTTTGCAACTTCTGCGTTGACAAGGTTGAGTATATTGACTACAAGGACGTATCCAAGCTGCGCCGCTTCCTTTCCGAGCGCGCAAAGATCCTTCCGCGCCGCGTTACCGGTACCTGCGCTCATCATCAGCGTGAGCTGACTACCGCTATCAAGCGCGCCCGTCACGTCGCTCTGCTTCCCTTCACCAGCGACTAATATTGACGCAACCAACCGCTTCCGGTGCTCCGGCATCAGAAGCGGTTTTTTCTTTGATTGAAAACAAAACAAGCCCGCCCTCTCTGCATACCGGAAAGGGCGGGCTTGCACGTTATGTTACATTTTTACAGCGTAGTCACTGGCATACATGGCTCGGACGTTCTCCACACTGTTATACTGCTCACCGATGCAGAACTCTTTTGACCAGGTCATATAATAGCACCATGGTGTTCTGGACTGCTCCAGCATCTTTATATCGGGCATATAGCCCACCTCTGCAAGAGCTGCAACCTTTGTCTTTGAGGTCGCCTCGATTAGCGCCGCATACTGCTGAGCGTAATCGGTAGGAGCATACTCAGGCAGATAGATATCGGCAGAAATGATATCTACATACTCATCACCGGGATAACCGCTGGCAAGGGTGCAATTCCATATCCACAGCAGGTTATTGATGTGGTGGACGTTGGTGTAGTGTTCGTACATCAGCTTGTACAGCTCACGGGCAACCTCAGGGCCCTGAGCTCCCCACCAGAACCACTTTCCGTCCGACTCGTGGAAGGGTCTCCACAGAACCGGAATGTTATCCTTCTGGAACAGCTTGAGCTCCTCGGCAATAACGTCCATGTCGCTGTAGAAAGCGGCACGCTCCGGAGTGCCCTCTTCAAGAACCTTACGGGCGTCAAAATCGGTATGTTCAATGTAGAAAGCCTTATCTCTGCCGCCTACCGGAGAATACCAGTGGAAGGAAAGAGTCACGATGCCGTCACAGCTTTTGGCCCACTTACGTGCGGTTTCCATCGTACCGCGGTTCTCGTAAACCTCGGTCAGGCAAGGCTCGGAGGCATCGTCGTAATTGATGTTGGGCGAATACGCCAGCATCTCAAAGCCGCGCAGCTTTGGCTCTCTTCCGGTGATGTCACGGATGTAGTCGATCTCCTCCATGGGATTGGTCTGGGTATGCTGACCGGTAATTATGCCATTGCCCGCTGTATCGCAGAGGTACTGCAGCAGGGCACGTGCCTCCGGGGTTGCATTAGGGTTGACAGGTGTTGAATTATACTTGCTCATATATTGCCCTCCTGATGTACTTATTCCTCTGCTGTGAGACGTCGGACCATTTCAATACACATTCTGCCGTTGTGATAGGGGCACTTCCACAGGTGTACGATGCCGCGATGATTGTCGACGGAGCCATCGGGCAGCAGGTTTTCGATCCATTCGCCGCAGCGGCGGTCAATGATATTGTCCTGCACAAACTGCCAGATGTCCGATGCGGCCTGTCTGAGATATGTCAGTTCCGGATTATTCTGCCAGGCATTGTAGAAGCCGATAATGGTTTCAGCCTGCACCCACCAGACCTTCTGACGGTCAACAGCCTCTCCCTCCCGCTCGTTGTAAAGGGCATGAAGCTGGCTGTCGTAGGCATTTTTGTATGCAGTCTCGGCAAGGATGCGGGTAACAGGACGGATGCGAGCGGTCAGTTCCTCATCGCCAAGCACATCACATCCCCGGTCTATGAGCCATGAGGCCTCTATATCATGGCCGTAGGACTCAAGATCAATAATGGAATTGAAGTCCCTGTCAAAGAACACATTGAGAATTCCCTGTCCGGGATTGTAAACATCGTCTATAAACTGATTAAGGATGCGCTTTATTGCAGCGCCGACACGTGAATCCCTGTCGGTTCGATAGAGCTCGGTGTAGGCTTCAAGAACATGCAGCAGAGTATTCATGGTACGCTCTGCTATAACGCCGTTTTCCGAAAGCTTCTCGTTGGAATCGGGACGAAAATCCCGCAGAAATGCCTCAAGATAGCCGCCCTCATCACGGCAGGTATCTTCAATGATGTCGTAGAGCCTGTACGCCAGATCCATGGCCTCACGGTCACCCGATGCATTGTAATAAGCATTCAGCGCATAAATGGCAAAGGCCTGATTGTATGTATGCTTGGTGTCGTCAGAGGGTGTTCCGTCGTATTTCATGGACCAGTACACTCCGCCGTACTCACTGTCGAGGCACTTTTCTTTAAGGAAACTGAATGCGTGACCTGCCATTTCAAGCATTTCTGCATCCTTGAGCAGAAGATAGGACGACGAATAGAACCACAGAATGCGGCTGTTGAGTATTACGCCTTTGTCAGCCTGTTTATCCACCGACAGATCGGCACCTACATAGCCGTAAAAGCCGCCGTTCTCCTCGTCACGCAGCTTGTTCCAGAAGGGAATGAGTTCATTTTTCAGATGATCGCGAAAGGATTTTGCCTGCAATTATTTTCTCCTCCTTTACCGGTGTTTGCCGGCATTATGACATGTTAACAATAGCACAATACGGGAGAAAATACAAGGTCAATCCATCCCCTCTGCAGCAAATTTCATTATGCAGGCAGAGGACTGCGCTTTCTGCCGACAAGATGGACAAGTTCATCCGGACAATTATTGTCAGCAAACTGCAGCCGCTTCCGCTTTTTAGCATTAACCACACATTATCACAAGCGCTCGTTGATATTTTGTGTAAATGTGTTTACTTTTTTAAGCTTTTGTGATAGAATAATGCTGCGCCTATAAAAACTGAATTGGAGGTATAAAAATGTCTAAAGCAACAAAGGCGGCTAAAAAAGCCAAAACCGGTCTGACCAAAAAGCATTGGTTCGGCTACATGTTCGGCGACTGGGGCGGATGCATG
>JAZUOR010000108.1:0-3443 GCA_045604745.1 Acutalibacteraceae bacterium
CCGGTGAGGTCATCGGCTACGACCGCAGCATGACCCGCGCCCTCTACAAGGCTCTGCAGGCATCGGGCACCAACGTTGTAAACTACGGCACCCTGCTTGTGACTGTCGCCGACCGTGACAAGCCGGAAGCCTTGCCGCTTATCCGCCGCTTCTACAACCTGGGCTTCAACATCGAAGCCACAGCCGGAACTGCCGCATTCCTCAAGGAACACGGCATCCGCACCCGCGTTCGCAAGAAGCTGTCCGACGGCAGTGAGGAAATGCTGGAGTCCATCCCCGCCGGTCACGTCACCTATATCATCAACACCCGCGAGCCGGGTTCAGCCGGTCATATTTCCGACGGCTATGAGATCCGCTGCTGCGCAGTGGAGAACAATGTGACCATGTTCACCGCCCTCGACACCGTCCGCGTTCTGCTGGACGTGCTTGAGGAGACCACATTCTGTATCTCGACCATCGATCAGGACTGAGCGATGTACGATCAGGACTGACGATGTACGATCAGGATTGATTTCCCGATAAAAGGAGCAGCCATGAAACAAGCCATTTTCACCGTCGTGAGCAACGACTGCATAGCCAGAGACATCTGGCGCATGGAGCTGACCGGTGACGCAAGTGCCATCGTGCGTCCCGGACAGTTCGTCAACATCGCCCTGCCGGGTTTCTCCCTGCGCCGCCCCATTTCGGTGTGCGACTGCGGAGAAAGCTGCCTTACCCTCATCTACAAGGCAGTGGGACAGGGCACGGAATATATGACCTCCCTCAGTGCCGGAACGCAACTCGATCTGCTGACCGGCCTCGGCAACGGTTTCGACATCTCCGCCAGCTGGCAGCAGCCACTGCTGGTGGGCGGCGGTGTCGGAGCTCCGCCCCTGTACAAGCTGGCAAAGGAGCTTCTCGCCGCCGGAAAACGGCCCCATGTGCTGCTGGGCTTTGCTTCTGCCGACGACGTGTTTCTTGCCGATGAATTTGCCGCGCTTGGACTGCCCGTTACTGTGGCAACCAACGACGGCACCGCGGGTATAAAGGGCTTTGTCACCAACGCTCTGCCCGACATTGAATTCGACGGCATTTTTGCCTGCGGACCAATCCCCATGCTCAGGGCGCTGTGTGCCGCCACCGACAAGCCCGCTCAGCTCAGCTTTGAGGAGCGCATGGCCTGCGGCTTCGGTGCCTGCATGGGCTGCAGCCGCATGACTAAGAACGGAGCCAAGCGCATCTGCAAGGACGGCCCCGTCATGGACAGGGAGGAGATCATATGGGAGTAAACACTAAAGTCACACTCAGCGGAGTGCAGCTGGATAACCCCATCATTCCCGCCAGCGGAACTTTCGGCTTCGGCAGAGAGTTTGCAGACCTTTATGATTTGAACATACTCGGTTCTATCTCCTTCAAGGGAACCACCGCCTCACCCCGCTTCGGCAACCAGACTCCGAGAATCGCCGAGTGTCCCTCCGGAATGCTCAATTCCGTGGGACTGCAGAATCCCGGTGTGGATGAGGTTATCGCAAAGGAGCTGCCCTGGCTTGCGCAGCATTTCTCCAAGCCTCTGGTCGCCAACATCAGCGGCTTTTCCATTGACGAATACCGTGAGTGCTGCTCCAAGCTGGACAAAGTGGATCAGGTCGGCATTCTCGAAGTAAACATCAGCTGCCCCAACGTTCACGGCGGCGGCATGAGCTTCGGTACCGACCCCGCAGCTGCCGCAGAGGTCACCGCCGCGGTCAAGGAGGTCACCACCAAGCCGGTATACATCAAATTGAGTCCCAACGTGACCAACATTGCAGAGATAGCCAAAGCCTGTGAGGATGCAGGCGCTGACGGCATCAGTCTGATAAACACTCTGCTGGGCATGCGTATCGACCTGCGCAGCCGCAAGCCGGTTCTTGCCAACAAAAAGGGTGGCTATTCCGGGCCGGGCATTTTCCCCGTGGCAGTGCGCATGGTCTACGAGGTCTATGACGCCGTCAAGGTTCCCATCATCGGCATGGGCGGCGTTGCCTCAGCCCGTGATGCCATTGAGATCATGCTTGCCGGTGCCACTGCCGTACAGGTAGGTGCCGCCAATCTGACCAATCCATACGCATGCAGAGACATCATCCGCGACATCCCCGCCGAGCTTGAAAAGCTGGGCGTGAGCGATATAAATGAAATTATAGGAGGAGCACACTAATGGGCAGAGACGTAATCATAGCCTGCGATTTCGGTTCCAAGGAGGCCTGTCTGAATTTCCTTGACAAATTCACCGGCAGAAAGCCCTTTGTCAAGATCGGCATGGAGCTTTTCTACGCCGAGGGTCCGGCCATCGTCCGCGAGATAAAGGCAAGAGGACACAAGATATTCCTCGACCTCAAGCTGCACGACATTCCCAACACCGTTATGAAAGCCATGGCTTCCCTGTCGGCTCTGGATGTTGACATGTGCAATCTCCATGCTGCCGGTGCACGCGCCATGATGGAAGCAGCCATCAAGGGACTGACCCGTCCCGACGGCACCCGTCCCCTGCTCATTGCTGTCACCCAGCTCACCTCTACCGACGACACCGCTCTGAAAGAAGAGCTGTACATCGAAAAGCCCATGAAGGAAGTTGTTCTGGGCTACGCGAAAAACGCCCGTGATGCCGGTCTGGACGGCGTCGTATGCTCTCCCCTTGAGGCAGGCACTGTAAAGGAAGGCTGCGGCGAGGGCTTCTTCACCGTCACTCCCGGCGTGCGTTTTGCCGACGGCGACGTAGGCGACCAGAAGCGCATTGCCACTCCTGCAAGAGCAAAGGAGCTGGGCTCGGACTACATCGTTGTCGGCCGCCCCATCACTCAGGCCGAGGATCCTGTGGCTGCTTACGAACGATGCGTAGAAGAATTCTGTGACTGATGTCACAGATTCTTCAGTGAGTTTTGCACTTATCTTCCCTTATCAACAGGACAAATCAGAAAGGAAAGTAAATCGCAATGGAAACCTACAAGAGAGAATTTATACAGTTTCTTGAGAGCGCCGGCGTGCTCAAGTTCGGCGATTTTACCGCCAAAAGCGGACGCAAGATCCCCTATTTCATCAATGCAGGCATGATAAAGACCGGCGAGGAGATTGCCAAGCTGGGCGAGTTCTACGCCAAGGCATATTTTGAAAAGATCGGCAGCAGGCGCACCGTTCTGTACGGCCCTGCCTACAAGGGTATTCCCATTGCCGTGTCCGTTTCCGTGGCTCTGGCAAAGAACGGTCTGGACGTGCCTTTCTTCTTCAACCGCAAGGAGGCCAAGGATCACGGTGAGGGCGGCATCTTCGGCGGCTATGTCCCCACCGAGGGCGAAGAGATTGTAATTGTCGAGGATGTCACCACCCCCGGCACTGCCATCCGCGAAAGCATGGCAAACCTCTCCACCCTTAACGGCGCAAAGGTAGCCGCCACCTTCGTCATGGTCGACCGCAAGGAAAAGGGTCAGGGC
>JAZUOR010000109.1:0-3003 GCA_045604745.1 Acutalibacteraceae bacterium
CTAAAGGAGGCATAGCTATCCGCCGCGCCGCCCAGGCCCGATGTCCCCAGGATTCATCGTGATGGATGTTGAGGAATCGCTCCCAAAGAAAATCAAAGCAGTGTGATGGTTTTGTGACGCTTCTCATGTTATGATGTTCACGCAAACAAGATAAAAGCCGTCACGCGCTGACGTCAGAAAGAAGGTATGAATATGAAAAAGGCCATCGCATTGTTCATGATCGCTGTTTTGATGCTCACCGGCGCAGCCCTTGCAAAGGGAACCTGGCTGGGAACTATGACCGTCGTCAACTGCGACAGCTGGGTCACTTTGCGTGAAAGCCCCAGCACACATGCTGACACAGTAGCACGGGTGCCCCTCGGAGAAAACGTCGATGCCTACTACTACAACAGCCGGTTTACCGAATGCTATTACAACGGCCTCCATGGCTACATCCTTTCGGATTATCTCTCTTCCGGGGAGTATCGCGACTACCAGAAGTACGAGTATGGGGACTCTACAGAGCAGAACACCGATTACGATAACTATCTCGGCATGATGCAGATCGTCAAATGCGACAGCTGGGTGACACTGCGGTCAAACCCGAGCACCAGCGCGTCAACCGTCACTCGCATCCCCAAGGGGGCCTATGTCGAGGCTTACAAGTACGACGAGCGGTTCGCGGAGTGCTACTATAATGGGATGCACGGATATGTGCTGAATGACTATCTGGGTTAAGCGCCCGCTAACGTCCCTCTGCGTTTGTCAGAATTTGCGCCGCCTATGCGGCGCATTTTCTTTTGTAACACTTATTAACCTGGGCAGAATACCAGGCGCTGGCGAAGCAAGTAAAGCAGTGACGCTTCTGTTACAATCCTTCTGTTATACTGCTCCCATCGAAAGTAACCGCGGCGAACACACCGCACCGAAGGAGGTCTTGGTCATGCAGAATAGAGTGATATTGCATTTGTATTATTGCTGACAAAGAGTCGGAGTATAATCGCGATTGAGAAAAACATTTGAGATGCAGTCGAGGTCCAAAATGAGCGAAGCAGCAAAGAGGGTCATAGCGAGGATGGCCGCCGAACGCGGTATCACCGCTGACGAGATGCGTGATCTTATCCAGGAAGCGATACACTCATCCTTAGATCTGACGCTTCGAAGGGAGATGCGAAATCGCTTCGGTAAACGGGAGCTGACGGCGGAGAAGTTTATAATTCTACTTGCAGAGATGATCGAGCAGGGCTACGGCAATTAGCTGTGGCTCTGTATTTTTGGTTGCGCCCACGTCAGTTTTGTGCTATACTCAGGACATAACGATGGGATTAAACGTAGGTGCCCAAATGCAAGACCACACTGAGGAGGCGACAATCATGGCATTAGCAACGGCAGATATGTATAGACGTGATAAATTGCTGTTCCAGCTAAAGAATGTTTGGGATGATCTTTCCGCTGAGGAGCGGTCTGCTGTCGAGGTGTTGGTCAACTCCATTATATTGAACCATTCCAATGATGAAGCTCTGTTTCCGCCGATGACAGAGTCGGAACTTCTACAGCGTATCGATCGGGGAATAGCAGATGCCGACGCCGGTAATTTCATGGATTCAGAGGAGTTCGAGCGTGAACTGGAAGAGGAGTTCGGCTTGGCATGAAAAATTACAGAGTCGTTGTGACCGAAGAAGCTCAGAAAGATTTGCGCAGAAAACTGGCTTATATTAGGAATAAGCTGAAGAATCCTCAGGCTGTAAAGAATGTGTATGAAGATTACAAGTTGACACGTAAGGAACTGGAGAAGGTCGCAGGAACCATTCACGAGCCGGATAGCGAGGTACTGAAATTGAGGAAATTGAAGAGAATAAATTTTCGGAGCCACAACTATTTTATGCTGTTCCGGTTGAACGGGAATAGGGCAGAGGTTACCAATATCTTCCATGATTCTGAGGATTTTGAGAGTAAGATGGTGTAATGTTGTCCACATGAGAGTGATCTAGCCCACGTTCGGGCGATCAGGATAAGAATCCGCGTAGCCTCTTGACAACCCTCAACCCTCAGAGTTATCCTCCCAACCAACGATCCCAGCCCCACTCAGTTCCACGCCAGAGGGGGCAGAGGGCGAAGAAGGGAGGGCCCAACCCATGAACCGTAATGATATCCTGAACTCGATCGACACTCGCCTCACCACGCACTACCCACCCGATGTGGTCGACAGAACACTCTCCAGGATCTCTGGCACTCTGGCTGAACTTGATGCCCTGCCGCCGTATCCGGAAGAGTCGGACTTTCAAAGCCAGCTGACCACGGTGTTCTACCCCTTCCTAGCGGCAGCCCAAGCGCTGGACATGGAAGGGGAGGACTGCGAAGTTCTGAAGGAATTGATCAACGAGATCGTCCCTGCCAGTGTATGAAAAGCAGGGGCACTTGTCTCTGGCGCTCCCCGCAAAAGAGAGGAAAGGGAGCGGGAGGGGCGCAAACACACGGAGAAGCTTGCGCGTCCGACCCTCCCAGTGTGGCCAATCCACCCGTCGGTCATGGCAGGGGCGTGAGAAACGAGCACTATTTTTCTTCGAACACAGGACGGTGGAGGATGTGCTCAACGAGCACAAATCCAGCTGCTCGAACACGGGGCAGGGAGGCGCTCAACGAGGACAAATTAGTCCTGCTCAGTCAAGGATGGGGACATGCTCAACGAGCACAAATCCCCCCGGTCTGAGCTTCCCGCTGGCCTGAGCAATGGTCAAGACGCTGAAGAAAGGGGAAGAAACGCCCGGAAAATACCGTTTTTCCTCAACCTACCCAACATACCATTCTTATAGCTTGAAAATGGCGCGAAATATGACAGAACGGAAGAAATGAGCGTTTATACCATTTACAAAAATGTAATATACAGCAAGCTATTTCGTAAAATAAAAACCAAAATAACAAGCTCTGTTACTTTGGTTATTTCAGTTAGTTTTGCCCTGAGAGGTCAAGGTTTCTTTGTTGCGTTTGAACAACGCCAAAATGTAATAGTGGGAGTTATGTGGT
>JAZUOR010000110.1:0-2287 GCA_045604745.1 Acutalibacteraceae bacterium
GCTCCGGCGGAGATATAGTCACTGGAGGAGACTATGGCCACTTCCTGAGGGGCATCTGAGGCGGAGCTTTCGGGGGCGGTCACGGTGGCGGCAGGCTGCGGAGCGGCAGAAGGTGCGTCCTTTCCGCAGCCTGCGAGAATACAGGTCAGCAGAAGGCAGGAGAGCGCCAGCGCCGCGACGGACAGACGCAAAGGAAAAGATTTGCCGATCATATATCAACCCTACTTCAAAATTGTATATTTTATCTTCGATTGGCGACGGTGCTATCACATTTTATCAATTACCGGCGACGTATGTCAAGCCACAAAATCAGAATCACAGTGATTAAGACGGCGTGAACAAAGAGTAAATAAAGCGTCAACAATCGCCGGGCGGTATTGCCGGGTTTCAGAATGGTGATATAATACGAATTATACTTCATGGGGGATGATAGGATGTCGGCGAAAAAGGAAAAACGCACCGTGAACGGCAGGCTCATCATAGGACTGGCGTTCGCTGCCGCGGTGGCAGGCACGGCGCTGGCGGCTTTCTCTGCCGGAAATGTCTGGCGGGAGCAGGCTGCACACGCTGAGTATCTCCGGCTGGAGGAGGAAAAGACCAGGCTGGATACAGATTATTCGTTTGTCCACGACGAAAGCACCGGCGGCTGCCGGATATCCCGATACAAGGGCAGCAACACACAGATAGTGCTTCCTTCAGAATACTGCGGCTATTCCGTTACAGGTCTTGAAGGAGCACTGTTCTGCGATAACACAGAGGTCATATCGGTCACTGTGCCCGAAGGTGTGACCCGTCTGGAGGCCAAGACGTTCCGCGGCTGCACGAGCCTTGAGGAGATCGTTCTGCCGGACAGCCTGACCGCTATGGACTTTGAGGCATTCTGCGATTGCCGCAGTCTCCGTTCGGTGGTCATTCCTGAGAGTGTGACCGATGTTGCAGACAGGGTTTTCGGTGAATGTTCTGCGCTTGAAGAGGTAAAGCTGCCTGACGGGCTTGAGAGGATAGGAGCGGAGGCTTTTAAGAATTGTGTTTCGCTTTCATATGTGGAGCTGCCGGACAGTGTGACTCAGCTCGGATTCAGGGCGTTCCTCAACTGCGACAGTCTTGAGAGCGTGGAATTGCCGAAAGGGATTACGGCCATCTGCGAATCTGCATTCCGCGCCTGCGAAAGACTTTCTTCGGTCACGCTGCCGGACGGACTGACCGCCATCGAGGCTTCAGCGTTTTACGACTGCACAGCGCTGAAAGAGATAAAGCTGCCCGACTGCCTTACGAGCATCGGTGACGAGGCTTTCGGCAAATGCAGCTCTCTGGAAAGCATCGAGCTGCCGGCAGGCATAAGCCGGATCGGAGCATATACCTTTGAATACTGCACCTCGCTGCGCACGGTCGCCATTCCATACGGCGTAACGCAGATAGAGGAGGGAGCCTTCTTCGGCTGCCGGAACCTTGAAAGCGTGGAGATTCCCGACAGTGTTGCAGCCATAGGCAGCGGTGCGTTCAGGGGCTGCAGCATAACCGTCCGCGCCCCGTATGAACCGTCCCGCTATGGTTACATCCCTGATGCCGGAGTCAATTGGATCATCAAATAATCCTGTCGAACTCTACCCGCCCGAAGCGAGCCTGTCCGCCGCTCCGGGCGTTTTTTATGGCCATTCGCTCATGTTCCAAATAAATTTTGTCCCTGTGCAAATTTCTGTTGCAATTTTCGCTTTAAAGTGATAAAATGTCTCTCAACGACGAAATAATAGGTCTTTTGTTGTAATTCAGTGTCCAATGTGATATACTGAGTCATCAACCAAAGCGAAAGGCACGGTATTTATAATGAAAAAGCTGTTTTTAGGCAACGAAGCGGTTGCCCGCGGTCTTTATGAGGCCGGTGTCCGGGTGGTTTCCAGCTATCCCGGCACACCCAGCACCGAGATCACCGAGTACGCCGCCACCTATGATGATATTTACGCCGAGTGGGCTCCCAACGAAAAGGTAGCCGCCGAGGTTGCCATCGGTGCTGCGCTGGGCGGAGCACGCTCCTTCTGCGGCATGAAGCACGTCGGCCTGAATGTTGCCGCTGACCCTGTGTTCACTGCCAGCTACACCGGCGTCAATGCCGGTCTGGTCATCGGCGTGGCCGACGATCCCGGTATGCACTCCAGCCAGAACGAGCAGGACAGCCGCCATCACGCCATCGCCTCCAAGATAATGATGCTGGAGCCCTCCGATTCCGCCGAGGCTCTGGAGTTTACAAAGAAGGCCTATGAGCTGAGCGAGAAGTTCAACACTCCCGTCA
>JAZUOR010000111.1:0-5316 GCA_045604745.1 Acutalibacteraceae bacterium
CCCTTGAATACCTGTATCGCGGCGGACGGCTTAGTCGTGCGGCTGCGGCTGTAGGTACCATCGCCAATCTCAAGCCCATCATCACACTGGCTGACGGCAGGGTGGAAGTGGTGAAAAAGTCCCTTTCCCGTGTCCGTGCCCGCAGAGACCTCGTGGAGATTCTTAAAGGCATAACTCCTGATCCCGAATTCGACTCCTGTACCGTCTTTACATGCGGCACGGAAAACCTCGAAAGCTTTGAGGCGGAGCTTGCAGATGCCGGAATAAGCTTTGCCGGACGATTGCAGGTGGGTCCCACCATCGGCGCCCATGTGGGCCCGGAGGTTTTCGGTCTGTTTATCGTGGAAGCAGAGCAATAATCTGATACCAAATCAATCAGCGGACAAAATCCTTCGGACGAAGCAGCTTTTTGGGGATCAGTATCAACTTCAATAACACCTCCTCCTACCATAACCTCTATCAAAAAAGACACAGCGCTCCGGTCAAACCGATCGGGGCGCTGTGTCGTATAAATCTGTTTACCGGGATTTTTCGTTCAGCCGTTCATAGACCTGCTCGGAAATGACGCAGCCGGGACACTTATTCTCAATGATGAAAAGGATCCTGTCCAGTTTTCGCACTGCCCTGCGGGTGTAGTAGCGGGTGTCGACGCTGATGAGGGTGGCGCTCTCTCCGTCGGCGGTGTGAATGAGGTAGAGATCCTCGGTGTACGAAGTACCGTCGCCGAAGGTGATTATCTTTTGTGTCACGGTCATCTTCGCTATCTCGTCATAGGTAAACACCTTGTTGTCGCAGAAGCAGAAGAGGAAATTGGGCGTGATATAGTTTTTAGTGCATTTGAGCGGGTTGCTCAGGGAGGTGCCGGTGCACTTTATCACGTTGCCTGAGCGGTATTCCTGTTCCGCCTGCCGGGAAAGACCGCGCTGTGCAAGTGCATCGGCAAAGCGTTTGCCGGTTTTCCGGCTGTCGGCATTGGCTTTGATCGAAGTGATCAGCACAGTGGCTGACATGCCGAACAACGCAGCAACAGCCACATAGTCCTCGGTTGTGAAAGCTCTGTGGGTGCAGATGTCGTAGATCAATCTTATCACAGCAACGGCAATAAAGGAAACCGCTATCCAGATGTAAAGATAAATCACACCTGAGGCTTTTGAAAGCCGTCGAGCAAGGGTGGTGTTTGCTTTCAGCGCTCCGACCGCCTTGTTTATGGTTCGGCTGGAATGCGCCGGGCCGCTCACAAGATGGACGACAAGAGGAGAGATTCTGGCCTCAGGACTCTTCTGACCCAGCAGCCAGATGGTCTGCCGGAGCACCTGCAGCTTCTTTTTCGGGCGGCGGCGTGTGGGAAAGGTCATGAACTCCGCCGTGCGTCCGTCCTTTACGTAAAGGAAGAAAACGCTGTTGGTGGCTCGCCTGTATCCTTCGGGGCCTAAGTCGCTGGGGTCGAGATAATGGTCGCGCATATAGCGGAGTGCCACCACATCGTCATAGGCAATGACGGAATTGTCGCTGATGATGAAGATGAAATTCGGAGTCAGTATGTTGCGCGCGATGTTGGGTGTCAGCAGACTGCGGAAATCCACCCGCCAGTCGGAAAAGGCTATCCGGTCAGAGGAGAGATATTCCTGTGCTGCCTGCTCAAGCAGTCCCTGTGCCCGGAGAGCCTCGATGGTCTGCCTGCCCTTCTTTGTGTTCCGGCACAGCACCCAGAAGCTGCACGCCGTAAGAGCAAGGCTCAGCACTGCAAAAAGCAGGAGCAGGTAAGCCATCTGTGTGTTCCGGGATGAAAGGTCAGCCATGTCAGCCTTGAGCCACATGGACACGGTGCACCATATCAGCAGAGAAGTCACCGGAACCCTGACCGCCGCAGAGATGATGGCGGCGACAGAGGATCTTATGAGGCGTTTTTCAAGCTTCGTTTTTTTCATATCATATTGTCTGTCAGGCGTCAGTTGACTGTCACACAGAAACATGCGGTGCTTCTTATTCGTAATGGCTCTCCTGACCGTTGTGATCGCGTTTTTCCACTACTTCCTGAGAAATAACGCAGTCGGGTCTCTTGGTCTTGAGAATGAACGCGATCTTGTCAAGAGTCTCGGTCTGCTTCTGGCTGTATTTTCCCTGGTCGATGTTCATCAGGTCAACGGCTTCACCGTAGTTTGTGAAAAGGGTGAAGACGTGGTTGGTGAGGGTAATGTAGCGGTGTCTGCCCTGTCTTCTTCTGTAGGTATACTCGATGATGTAGGCCTTGGTTATGTCGTCATACACGAGAACGTTGTTTTCGGTCATGACATAGATGAAGTTGGGGGTAAGGGCATTTTTACGGGAGGAGAAATGCACAGTGTCGCCGTTGCGGTGAGTGCAGCGGCATTCCACCTTGTCGGCGGTGGCGTATTCGGCAGCAGCGGCCTCCAGCAGATTGCGGCTTTCAAGGAACTCGATGGTGGTCTTGCCTTTCTTTCTGAGGTTGATAGACTTCTTTATTCCGGAAACAGTCATCCAGACGAACGCAGCGATCATTACACCGCTGATGATCTTTGCGAGTGTATCGGTAAAGTTGATGAGACATACAACGCTGACAACAATCATGCAAAGGTACAGGAAAACCATAAAGTTGTTGCCGCCCGGTGTTTTCTTCAGCTTTCTTTTGAATTTTTTGACGTTCATTGGTGATTCCTCCTGATTTCTGGTTTGATGTTATTGATACGCGGACTGCCCGCGCAAGAGCCACTGTGATAAACCGGTTTCAATATTGTGAGGACGCAAGGTTAAAATTTTTTGCCTGCGCATAGTACATGCGTGCAGCCATTGACTTCATTATACATTAGCGTTTCGGTTTGCGCAATGCCATCTTCAAAAATTATGGAAATCAAAGGACATGTTCTGCGGGTAGAAATACAGCATTTCCACGCAGCGCAGGTTGCCGTCTGGAGCGAGCTGCGCTATACTTGAGTCAGAAAAGGAGATACGCCTATGAACACTTACATAACCGGTACAACGATAAAGCAGCTGAGGGAAGCAAGAGGAATCACCCAGCTGGAGCTGGCAGACGAAATCGGCGTGAGCAGCAAGACCGTGTCCAAATGGGAAACGGCAAAGGGTCTGCCCGACATCACCCTGCTTGAACCGCTGGCAAAGGCGCTGGGCGTGTCTGTCATGGAGCTGATGTCCGGTCAGACTGCACTCAACAGAAACACATCCGGCAACATGCTGCGCTCAAAGATATATGTCTGTCCGGTGTGCGGCAACATTATCCACTGCACGGGTGAAGCGGCAATAAGCTGCTGCGGCATCCGCCTGCCTGCGCTTGAGGCGGAGGAGACTGACGCAGAGCACAGAATAGACATCCTGCCGGTGGAGGACGAGCACTTTGTCACCGTCAGCCACGACATGACCAAGAATCACTTCATTTCCTTTGTTGCATACGTTACGGCAGACCGCTTTCAGCTTACCAAGTTCTATCCTGAGGGCAGCGCTGAAACACGCTTTCAGCTCAGAGGTTCGGGATATCTGTATCTCTACTGCAACCACCACGGACTGATGCGGCAGCGGATAAGTCCGCGCAGAGGCTTGAAAAATTCAGATACCTGAAAAAACTGAAAGAGAGTGGTCGACAGGAATAGAGTCAAGTGTGCAGCATGCTGACATGAGAATTGAAATACTGTTCCTGAAAACGGGTCGCTCCGGCGATTTCTTCCGCAGTGAAGTCCATACCTTCGGGCGCAACCACCCATTTATGCTCAATATCGTTTTCGCGGATAATGACGGCAATAATTCTTCCGGTGAATTCAGAGACCGGCTCGGTTACGCCCAGAATGTAAGCGTCCTCCTCTTCTCCGTCTGCCGCCATTGTCCCGGCGATGTATCCGTAATTGACAGGATAGTACATATCCGGATGTTCAGGATGATAACTGCCCAGTGGGCGGTCAACGGTAACAGTAACAATCGGACCGATCATTTTGTGTTCTCCTTTGATGTGAGGGTAGAGATGAAAAAGTAAAGATCACAGATCTCCCTGCAGGCGAATCATCGAACGTTTGGTGTCAAAACCTTCCGGATACCTTCTTTTCAATTTATCAATGTTTGCCCGCAAAATATCTTCCAACGGAACATCCAATGCGGTGGCGGCCTCTGCCAGATACCAGGCGATGTCGCCGAGCTCCTTCACCAAGTGCTCTTTATCGAGTTCGTGACCCTGCGCCATCCATCTCTTTACGATATCAATTGCTTCTCCCGATTCACCGCACAAACCCATTACGCTGTTAATAAGCACATCCTTTTTGCTTAATTCAGGATTCAATGTTGTCATAGCCAGTTCCTGATATTCGTTTATTCTCACTGTTACAGCCCTCCGTCAGATTCATTTCTATCGAACCGATTATAATACAATACCATGAGTTAATCAACCGAATGAAAACAGCTTGAAAACCGGACGCATCCGAAAATACAGAAAACCTCTTTTGTCCCGGCAGACAAAAGAGGTTTTTCTTGGTGCCTTTAGGCTTAATCTAAACCACTGGTTCTACCAGTGGTGGGTAAAAAACACCTTGGTAAATCAATTACCTTCAATCAATAGAGATGATAGTGTAATCGAACCACTATCGAGACAAGAAAATCTATATTTGAAAATAACAAACTGAAGATTTCCAATGTAGTCATAGTAACCGAATTTGACTGGTTTACCAGTTGCAGGGCTATTGATGCGATGGTAATTTTCAGAGCCCTTTTTAGGGGTCAGCACGAGATGACCCTTATAGGGTCTGAGCAAACCACTAGTTCACTAGTGGTTTTGATTTGGAGCGGGCGAGGGGAATCGAACCCCCACGGCCAGCTTGGGAAGCTGGAGTTCTACCACTAAACTACGCCCGCGGATATTCATTTGACTCAATCAATTATATCTCCGCTCCGGTTCAAAGTCAAGGTTTTCCTGTCGACGACTTCAGCGGAAGAAATGACAGCCGAACAGAAAAAAACGACCGCTCCCGACGCATAGCCGGAAGCGGTCGCTGCATTCAGTTGACAGGATATCAGTCGCAGTATTCGCCGTTGTAGTTGACAAGGACTACATTGATAATCCCCTGCTTTGCCGAGAGATTCTCCACAAGATTCTTGGGAATCTTGTTTTCGGGGATCTCGGCGGTGGTCTCGATGAATCGAGGTGTGGCGGTCTTGTTGCGGATCTTAGCGTTAAGGGAATCAATCATGTTGGCAACGTGACCGGCAACCTGCGGCTCGCAGCGGACAACAACGATGTACACCTGATTGTTGCCCTTGAAGATGCGCATGAGGAAGCAGATGGCTGCCACGGCTGCGGTG
>JAZUOR010000112.1:0-3190 GCA_045604745.1 Acutalibacteraceae bacterium
CCGCTTGGCCTCCGACTTCCTGATCCTCCCCTACAACCTGACCAGTATTGGGGATTCTGCGTTTGCTTCGTGCGGCGGTCTGACCAATCTCCCCCTTCCCAACAGTTTGACTAGTATCGGGGATTCTGCGTTCACTTGGTGCAACGGCTTGACATCAATAACCATCCCCGACAGTGTTGCCATCATTGGCAAGAATGCGTTTTATGGAAGCCATATCCCTGTCACAGCCCCGCACCACCCTGATTACTACGGTTACACCCGCGATTACAGCGTCACATGGATCGTTGACGAAACGCTTATCGGCGCGGCTGATGCCGACGCAGAACCCCTGACCGAAGCCGACCGGCTGCTTGCTGAGAAGTATGATTTTGCTTTGCTGGGTGACGGATATGAGATAAGCAAATACAAAGGCAGCGAAACCGAGATCGCGCTGCCCAGCAGCTATAACGGAAAGCCGGTTCTGCAACTTGGTGAAAAATCTTTTGCAAATTGCTACAAGCTCGAAAAAGTAACTATTCCAGACAACATTGTCAGCATTGGTGATTATGCGTTCAATTGGTGCTCAAATATATCCTCTATAACCATTTCTGACAGCATAACCAGTATAGGTAAATATACTTTTATGGGGTGCACAAAACTGTCCTACATAACCATTCCTCACGGTGTGGAAAGCATCGGCGATTATGCTTTCACCCATTGCTACAGTCTTACCTCAGTGACAATACCCGGCAGCGTGACAAGTATTGGTGATAGTGCATTTGCCAATTGCTGGGAGCTTAAACGTATTGTCATCCCCGAAGGCGTAACCAGCATTGGCAACAGCGCTTTTTCACTTTGCCGTAGTTTAACCTATGCAAGTATACCGAAAAGTGTGACGAGTATTAGCAATCATTTATTTTTCAATTGCAGCAGCCTTACGGATATTACTATACCTAACAGCGTAATCAGTATCGGTGATAACGCTTTTTACAATTGCCAAGATCTTAATTTTATAACAATTCCAGACAGCGTAACCTATATCGGCAATAAAGCCTTCTGCGACTACGCTGTTACCATCACCGCTCCACACGAAGCCTCCTACTACACCTACACGCCTGGTCCGGGCGTTAAATGGAGAATTAATTAAACCACCTCCGCCGCATCCACCATATCAACAAACCCATCTTCAATTTTCTTTCATTATATAAAGGAGTGAAACACAATGTTGTTTTTCAAGAGCACACCTATAACTCAGATCGAAAGCTTTGCCGTGAGCAACCTCGGCAAGGAGCGCCAGAACAACGAGGACAACTTTGCCATAAACGGAAAGTATATGGACGAATTCACCGTTGAGCAGAGTGCCGACGGCTGCAACGTCTGCGTGTCCGGCGGTGCTGCCGGCCCCGACAAGCTTCAGGTCTTTGCCGTATGCGACGGTATGGGCGGCGAATCCCTCGGTGAGGTGGCCTCCCTGACCGCTGCAGAGCAGTTTGCACGCATAGCCGGCAAAAAGGAAAGCGGCTTCGACAGCCTTGTTGACCAGACCGTTGACAAGGTCAACTCCATGGTGCTCCAGAAGGCCGAACAGACCGGACATTTCCGCATCGGCACCACTCTCGCGCTGGCCTACATCATAAAGGGCGTGCTGCGGGTGGTCAACGTGGGCGACAGCAGGGTTTATCTGCTGCACGGCGGCAAGCTGCGTCAGCTATCCTACGACCACACCGAGCTGCAATACTATATCAGCGCAAAAATCGTCAGCAAGGACGAGGCACGCAGCCATCCCATGCGCCACGGTCTGACCCAGCATCTGGGCATGGACGGCAAGGAGCTGCGCCCCTACCGCGCCAAGGACGTGAAGCTGGCTGCCGGTGACCGCATTCTGCTGTGCAGCGACGGCGTTACGGAAATGCTGGAGGACAAGGATATCTCCGCACTGCTCTCCGGCGCGCAGAACGCTCAGTCAGCCGCAGAGGCCATCGTTGCCGCTGCGCTGGACAAGGGCGGCGTGGACAACACCACCTGCATCACAGTGTTCGTTGACTGATTTCCCGTCCGATTATCTGACCGAAAACAACAATCTGAGTATCAAGAGGGAACATTATGGCTGAAAAAGAACGGGTAAGCATATTTAACCGGCTGAAAAACAGCGGTACCACCCCGGACGGCTCCCCCAGCTTCATCAGCGAATGGGAGGCCTCGCGCTACCTCGGCCGGGGCAACTTCGGCGTGGTGTATGAGATAGTCAAGACCAACCGCACTCTGGGCGAGCAGCATTCGGCGCTCAAGATAATCGAGCTGGACGAAAAGAGCATATCAAAATACAAGGACGAACTGGCTGCTCTGGAATTCATAAAAAGCCACCCCCACGGCGTGAGCATCGAGGATTACTCCGAGCTGCATCTGGACGAGGGCGACTTTGTGCGCAGATATCTGCTCATTCGCATGGAGCTGCTGGACCAGCTGCCAAAGGACGGCATGTCCGAGGATGATGTCATTCAGATGGCTCTGGACGTGAGCGACGTGCTCAGCGACTGCCACAGCCGGACTCCCAAGATCCTGCACTGTGACATCAAGCCGGAAAATATCCTCATGACGCGGGACGGCAAATACAAGCTGTCCGACTTCGGCGAGGCAAAATTCCTCGACAAGAGTCACGGAAGCTCCGGCATGCGCGGCACACCTTATTACATGTCGCCGGAAATGGCTGCTTTCATGGGCTACGACGAGCGCAGCGACCTTTACTCTCTGGGCGTGACCATGTATACCATGCTCGACGGCGGCAGCGTTCCGTTTATCCGTGAAAGCGAAAACGACAACGAGGCCATCCGCCGCCGTCTGAACGGCGAGCAGTTTCCGAAGCTCAAGGGCGTGCGCGGCGATCTGCAGAAGATAATCCGCAAACTGTGCCAGCTTGACCCCAACAAGCGTTATCAGCGCGCCAGCCAGCTTAACCGCGACCTGCACGCTCTTGTCAAGCGCAAGGAAGAAGAAGCTGTCCGCGCCGAGCAGGCCGAGATCGCCCGCAAGCTTAAGGAAAAGCAGAAGGCCGAGGCGGCAAAAAAGCGTGAGGAGCAGCGAGCTCAGCGTGAAAAGGAGCGTCAGCTTGCTGCCGCAGAGCGTGAAAAAGCCCGCCTTGCCCAGTTTGAAAAGCAGAACGAGGGAATAATCCTCGGTGAGACTCTCTCGGCTGAACAGCGGGAAAAAATGA
>JAZUOR010000113.1:0-16986 GCA_045604745.1 Acutalibacteraceae bacterium
CTACATCATAACATCCGCATCCGGCAAAGATGTCACATAAATAGTCACTCATTTAGACGCGAAAAACCGCTGAAATTCCGCATAGTTATGCGAAATCTCGGCGGTCGTGTGCTTTCTGCTTCCGAAAAATTCTTCAAAAAAGATGTTAGAATGAGATTAAAAAGATGTTTGAATGTTGCTCGGAGTTGATCTATAATCTATGTAATGATTGGACAATTTGATGAGTAGTCAATTTGAGGGTGATTTGATGTCAGAAAAGTCTCCTCAGAGAGTAAAATGGTCAACAAATGGACAACTCAGATGTAAAAACAGATGCAAAAAAGAGAGGGCAGGACAGATGTCCTACCCTCGGAAAAGTGTGATTATATCAATCAACCGAAATATCTCTTCAGCAGACCCTCAAATGCTTTTCCATGTCGAGCTTCGTCCTTGGCCATCTCGTGGACGGTGTCGTGAATGGCATCCAGACCAAGCTCCTTGGCCTTGGCAGCAAGCTGCTTTTTGCCGTCACATGCGCCGGCTTCGGCCTCAACGCGCATTTCAAGGTTCTTTTTGGTAGAATCAGTGACGACCTCTCCCAGAAGCTCTGCGAATTTGGCTGCATGCTCAGCCTCTTCATAGGCGGCCTTTTCCCAGTACAGACCGATTTCGGGATAGCCTTCGCGATGAGCGACTCTGGCCATGGCGAGGTACATGCCTACCTCGGAGCACTCGCCTGCAAAGTTGGCACGCAGACCTTCGATGATCTCCATATCAACGCCATTGGCCACGCCTACAACGTGTTCGTCGGCCCATACAGTCTCGCCGGCCTTCTGCTCTACAAACTTTGAAGCAGGAACCTTGCACTGGGGGCAGAATTCGGGAGCCTCAGGACCCTCGTGAACATAACCGCAAACGCTGCAAACAAACTTTTTCATGCTAATATCTCCTTTTTCCTTAAAATAATTATAATATGATAATATTTGTATATTACAGGCGATTCATATGTGAATGATCCGCCGTGTATGCTGATGAGCGGAGCCGAAAAGCATCGGCTTTTTTATTGCTCTGAGGCATTACAGCACTCAGGGCATATGCCTTTTAGATTGAGTTCGTAGGAGCGGATATCCAATCCGGTCTGAGTAGCCAGCAGAGAGGTAAGATCTCCGATTTCGGCATCAACCACATGACCGCACTTTGTGCACACCATGTGTTCGTGCGGGCGGATAGTCTTATCGTAGCGATCAGGTCCGTCGATGATGGGGATGTGCAGGATATCGCCGTTTTCGCTCAGGATACCGAGGTTGCGGTATACTGTGCCAATAGCTATGTTGGGTCTGATGCGCTTGGCTTCCATGTAAATCTGCTCGGCAGTCGGGTGATTGCAGGCATTCATGACTATTTCATAAACTATTCGCCGCTGTTCGGTCATCTGTTTCACTCCTTTCTCCTTACAATAATGATTATAAGAATTATTCCTAAAAAGTCAATACCTTTTTGAAAAAAATAAAAAGAATTTTTTGGCTGCAAAAACGTCCTGATCTTGCCGGCGGCAAAGGTCAGGACGTTGATACATATTATATCACTGTAGTTTGTCGTTCAGTAATGGATCTGTCACTGGGGCTTGCGGTGTGCTTTTCTCAGAGTAAGGCGCATATCGCTGCCGGAGAAAATGCAGCGGTTGTAGCTGCCGATAAATCTTGAGGTGACCCGCTGGGTATACTTCTGCTCAAGACCTGCCATGTCAAGATTGGTGCTTATTATAGTTGGACGATAGCGAAGCAGTCTGGTGTTGACAATATCATAAAGCACAGAGACGGTAAACTGTGTTACAAATTCGGTGCCAAGGTCGTCCAGTATGAGCAAATCACAGTCGCACAGCAGTTCACGGGTGTTGTCGTTTTTGGAGGCGCGTCCGAAGTGTTCATCCTCGATGCGGGAAAACAGATTGTTGACCGAACCATATACCACATCATAGCCTTTGTTGATGACAGTGCCTGCAATAGCAAGCGACAGGTGGGTCTTTCCCTGACCTACGCCGCCCTGAAAAAGCATGCTGGGGGATCTGAGGGTGAATTCATCTGCATAGCGTATGCATTTGTTGAGGATAATCTCCATGGCGTGCCGCTGGGATACCATGCTGCCCTCGGCTGCCTTGTCAGAATAGTGGGAAAGAGAAAAGCTTTCAAAGGTTGAAAGGGCAAGGGGAGTGTTGGCGTTGAGCCGCTCATAAGCAATGGTACGCATGATCTTCTGTATGCACTGGCACAGCTTGCCGTCGTTGTTGCCGGTGTCACTGCACAGAGTACAGTTGTACTTAGGCTTGAGCCAGTCCGGTTCAAGCCCCCTGTCGGTCAGCATCCGAGCCATTTCTTCCTGCAGCGCAAGATTGCGCCTGCGGAAAGAATCAACATCGACCGCACCGTCCTTTTTCATGACGGCAACGGCAAGCTGAGTGCAGGTCAAGGAAAGCTCATGTACCAGTTCTTTGTATTCTGGGCACTCGCGGTAAAACTCCTCGCGCCGCTGAGCTGCTTCATTTTCAGCAGCGCTGCGAAGTGCGGTCACTCGCTTGTGTGCCTCGGCGTAGATTTCAGGTGAAAAACCCATATCAGTTCTCCTGTATCATATGTAGTGTTCGGAAGGCATTGGTGAATGCGGCAGGTGTTAAGCCTGATCCAGCCAATCCTCGTCAAGGACAGCATCAATGTCAGACTGGTCGTACACTGTTTCGTACATGCCGGAGGACGATTGCCGCGGTTCCTTTTTGTCGGGCTTTGACGGGGCGATGTTTTCCGGACGGCTTTCAGACATTGCCTGCTCTGCGGTGGTTATGCCGTTTTTGCGCCAGTTGGAAAGAATGCCGTTCATGTAGCTCATGGAAAGCTTGCCTTTCGCATCCACGCAGCGTTCATAGGCAAGCAGTATCAGCTCGTCGGCAGTCTGCCAGTCGGAAATCCACACCGAGCTGTACTCCTGCTCCTTTTTTGTGGGCGAGCGTTCTGGGATGTCCATCAGAGAACGCAGATGCGACCACGCCGACCGTGCAGAGCGCAGGCGGTTTACCTTGTCCATTACCTGCTCCACGGTCGTTATGTCCTCGTTGACCCAGCCTATACCGGTGGTTTCTATGTAGGAAATAGACGAACGGCCTATTTCGCGGCAGTATTCCACAAGAAGAGCTACACAGGATGTAGGCAAGCCGTACCACTTTACAAGAGTGATGAATACCGAAATCTCTGTGTGGTTCAGATTTTTTGCCAGCAGACCTTCCAGAACGGTCAGCATGTGCCTGAGCTCGCAGTCTTCGTTCATCATCTCGGCGCATTCGTTGTAGGCATAGCGTATGCGCTCCTTTGCCTTTGGTCGCAAAGCCGCAGGTGCAGGTTCCGGCGAATGCTCCTGAGCAGGAACCTCCTGTTGTAGTGGTGCCAGCGGAGCGGAAGCATACACCGCTTCGGGCATAGCGGTAGGCTGCGTGCATGAAGTTGGCTCATCCGGAATGGAAAGGGCGTCGGCTTTACACGCAAGAATGCCTTCCTGATGCCAGTATTCCACCGCATCGGCAGCGTCTCCTTCGCTTATGCCGCACAGCTGCGCCAGCTCGCACGGCTCGACAGCTCGTCCGCTGTGCCGCAGAAGGTACAGCAATACTTTGATTTTGTTGCCGTCTGCCAGTCTGAGCTGGCGATCAACTATGTCACAGGGCACGGCAAAAATACCGTTCCACGCCCCAAGATCTATTCTGTATCCCAAAGCAGTTCTCCTTGATGCAGTAATGGTCGGACAACCATTATAACATACTTCTTCTGTTTTGTTGCCTTAATGAGAGAAATAAAATAAAATTGTGGAATTGAACAAGAATGTGTAGTAAAATATTTCCAAGCGGCCAACAATTGAGCCGTCACGGATGTTTAATTACCAGAAGGGCTGCGTGGAACTATGATTGACAACAAAAGGGCCGATGCGCTCATATGTGCTCTGGCCGGAGGTGACATGACCGCGCTGGAGCAGCTTTACAGTGAGCTTGCTCCTGCCGTATATGCCTTTGCCGGATCAATAGTGAAAAACGATTCTGCCGCACAGGATATCATGCAGGATACCTTCGTGCGGGTGTTCAATTCTGCTGCGTCGTTCAGACCTCAGGGCTACGGAAAGGCGTGGATCATGCAGATCGCGCGTAATCTCGCCATCAACTGTGTGACATCACGGACACACAGTGAACTTGACGAGGTGTTTTCCGAGCAGGTTTCAGCTGATTCCACAGAAGAAGCTGCTGAGGCAAGAGTTATGATTTCCGCTGCGCTTAAAAAGCTGTCCGATGCCGAGCGGCAGGTGGTTACCCTGCATGCCGTTTCGGGTCTGAAGCTTGAACGCATAGCCGAGATCATGGAGGAGCCTTTGGGAACGGTCAAATGGCGCCATTCACAGGCAATGAAAAAAATACGCGCCGCAATGTCGGTGGGAGAGGAGGCATCACTGTGAACAACGATAAGCTTATAAACAGCATTTCTCAGAATCTCATATCCGGTGTGCCCCTTGATTTTGCCGGACTCATGGCACGCATAGAAAGCGACGGCGGGAAAAGCACTGCTCCGCAGTACAAAGCAAAGCCGGCGGCTGCCAAAAGAATATTCGGTGTAGCAGCGGGTGTGGTTCTGGTTCTCTGCATTTCACTGGCTGCGGCAGTGATGCTCGGCGGGCCTATGGTTCAGTCCGAGGCCGAGTGCGCACCGGAGGCCACGTTTGAGCCGGTCTTTGATGACATAACAGCCGACAGTGAGCTTTATGAGCCCGAAAGCAGCCAATCGGTGATTGCCGATGCCGCCGGGGCATATGAAGAACAGGACGAGGTCTCGGACAGCGACGTTTCGGAAAGTGATATTTCTGAAAGCGATATGGGCGGGGAAGAATGATATGGTAGCGATGATAACCAGAATCATAGCTCTTTTGCTGTGCGTTATGACGGTCAGCGGTTCCCAGACTGCCACCGGACAGGAGCATGAGCTTGTCGGTCAGTATATTGAACGGCTGGGAATGACCATATACCTGCCGGCAGAGTCATATTTCACCGACCGGACTGTTGAAGACAGCTACAAGCCGCTTGAGCTGCTTGGGATGAGCGCTTCACAGCTTGAGGTGGAACTGAAAAAAGGCAATGTTTACGGTACTGCGCTCTGGTTTCCGGAAGAAAACGACATGACCGAGATACTTGTCACCATGACCGAAGATGACGATTCCCGCGCTATATTTCAGCTCAGAGACTACGATGACTTCTATCTTGGCTCGCTTGCCGAGTCCTATGCTGATTATTCCGAGCACGGAGTGAACGTCAGTGCCATGTACAGTGATGCATCGGTGGTAAAAACCGGACAGGCGGCCTTTATAAAAGCCCACGGTGTCATCCTTTCGCCGCAGGCAGCGGAAAACCACCTGCACTACATGACTGTGGTCAACGGTCAGCGTATCGAAATTACTCTGGTGGAGCACTATACCAACGACGAAAACACACAGCGTCCGCTCTATGTATCGGAAGGCAATGAGCGCATGATGGAAGAGATCATCGAAACCCTTGTCTTTGACGATATTGACAACGAGTTTGTCGCCAAAAATAAAAACTTCGTTGCCGGTGCTGTGGTGATAAGCGTGCTCTCGCTGGCAATGATCGTAGCCTATATTGTAAGCAGGATACGCGTCAGCAGAGCCCTTGCGTCAGCTGCGCAGGAAAGTATGCCGCACAATGAGGATGAAAGCGCTGCTGTACCGGGTGACAGCGAAGCTTCCGAAGACAAAGCTGCACAAGCAGAGAAGGATGCTCTTGACAGCACGCGGCAGGACTGATATAATTTCCCATGGTCGCATGAAGCTGCCGTGAGCGGACAGAAGTCCGTTGTTTAGTAATTTATTTCAGCATATACAGTAACGATTCGATGCTAAGAAGGCGTCGCCTTTCCTGAGGGAATGGTGACGCCTTTTCTGTGTCTTCGGATATTCAGCAAGGAAAGGAAAATCACAATGAAAACCGGCAACCGAACATCACTGAGAATAAGACAGCTGGTGGCATCAGCGCTGTGCCTGGCCCTTGCGCTGGTGCTTCCGTTCCTGACCGGACAGATACAGCAGATAGGCAACATGCTCTGTCCTATGCACCTGCCTGTGCTGCTGTGCGGATTTGTGTGCGGCTGGCCGTGGGGAATGGCCGTGGGGGCGATTGCGCCGGTCATGCGTTCGCTCATTTTCCACATGCCGGCACTCATGCCAAATGCCGTCGCCATGGCGGTGGAGCTGGCTGTGTACGGCCTGTGCACCGGACTCCTTTATAAGCTGCTGCCGAAAAGAATCCCGTTTATTTATATTAACCTTATCTGCTCCATGCTGGCGGGTCGTGCCGTGTGGGGACTGTTCAGTGCCCTGCTTGCCGGTGTGCGCAGCACAGTCTTTGGCTTTGAGGCGTTCTTTACTCAGGCGTTTGCCAACGCAGTTCCCGGCATGATTCTTCAGGTGGTGCTCATCCCGCTTGTAGTCATTGCTCTGCGCAAGGCAAAGCTGATGCTTAATGAATGACGCTGTTTATATTCAGGAATGAATAAGCATAAACGGACAACGAAGAAATTTCAGTGCAGAACAGAAATGCCGCCCGGACACCACCGGGCGGCATTTTGCGCAAAAAGCAGTCGGATTAACGAACGATCTCGTACCCAAGCTTGATTATAAGCTTAAGTGTTTCCATGGCAGTTTCACGGTCATATTTCTTTTCATCCTCGGTCAGCTGCTCATAGGGTACAAGGCAGGGGTGCTCCTTCTTCTCGTCGTTTCGCTCAGGACCGTAGGTCCAGCCCTGAGACATGCGGTTATGAGCCCAGACCTCATGGGTGTTGCGTGCCATTTCCTCGCAGAGAGCGAGAATGTCAGCGGGCAGTTCGATCATGGATGTATCTTCGGGAATAGGATTGTATATTTTCATGTGTTAACCTCCTCAGCTGATGGGTGTGCGCGGCTCGTTCCTGCTGAATTCAAGAGCCCAGCCGCAGACTTCGCGGATGGCTTCGCGTCCGGTGCGCCGGAGCAGCTTGCAGCGCTGTTCGTTGTTGGCGGCGCCCCTGTAGGCCATGATGGATTTCTGGTATTCGATGCTCAGCCATGTGTGATTGTTGGAAAGGCGGCTGAAGTCCTTTGTTGTGGTGTAGAGAGTAAAGCAGGCAGTGCCGACCTGCACAAGACCGGCAAGAAGCGAAATGTAATCTATTGCCTCCATGCCGGTGCCGGAGAGCTTTTCGATGAAAATAAGCACGCCAACCAGTATGGTCAGGACAAAGGTAAGAACAATGGAGGCGGTAACGACCATGTTTTCGATGCGCTCGCCCTTCAGGCTGCTGTTGGCTTTTTTTCTGGAATAGTTGTATTGGGACACGGCACTGGCCACACCTTTTTCCTGACCGTAATCGGTTCCGTTGAATACATCGTCGCGGCCTATCCAGACATTCTTGACCTCGTTGATGATGCTTTCGGAAAATTCTATGCCGGGTACAGGATTAAGCAGATCTGCAAGCTCCCATGAACGGAGGATGTAACGGGTCCATTCAAAGTCAAGCTTGGCCTTGGCACCGAATTCATCCTCGGCACGACGTCCCACATCGGCTGCGATCCAGTAGGTCTGCACGCGCAGGCATTCGGATATGAGCCGGAAGTCGATATACTGTCTGTGGCTTGCCTTGCGCAGATGTATAAGCAGCATGGCCGCCAGCAGCAGAAGCACGACCAGAGCCGAAAGGTATATTGCCGCGCCGCTCATGTCAATGCCGAAGAGCTTTTCGGGGGCATCGGAAAGAAGGGAATATGCCGACAGACCGCCAAAGGCGAGCAAAGCCATGGCTTTGGTGCACCTGACGCACTTTGTTTGTGCAGCCATGGATATCTGGTCGGCGTATATATGGCGCAGCAGCGTGCGGTCGGTCTGCGGATGACCGTGCAGTCCGGGCATGAGATCGTAGACCTTTTTGCTGTTCATGACGGTTCGGCGGTATTTTCTGACTGCCCGGTTGTATGCAATTATCTTTTCTTTGCTGCGTTCATAGCGTTCAAGGTTGAAGCGGTCAGTGGCTTTGATGCAGCTTTCTTCGTTGCGGCAGAACCAGTTCTGTCCGCTTTCAAGCGGGTATGGATGCAGCTCGCGGATAGCATAAAGCGGGTGGTTGGTACCGCCGGAGTCGGTGCTGCTCATCGGCAGCAGCATGTGGTGGACGGTAATGTTGTCCGGCATGTCAAGCTCGCCCAGACGCTCAAGACTGCCCTTGAGTGAACGTTCGATAATGGCGTTCATGCGCCTGTCGCTGCCCTGAATACCGTCCCATGCGGCAAGTGCCAGCAGACTGTGGTCGCATATGAAGCTTACGGCGTCGCCGGCTGCGTAAATGGTGCCGCCCTCCAGACGGAGAGTGTCGCTGCCGCCGTAGACCTTGTAGGTGCTAATACCGTAGCTCCTTGCAATGGCACAGGCCAGAGCCTCGCCCTCGTTGGATTCCGGCGAAAGTGCGATAAAGCGTGTGTGTGTACGGCGCCTGAACGAATGGCTGCCGGTCAGTGCGCTTCCGCGCAGACTGCCGGAAACAGCGTCGCCCTGCTCAAAGTCACAGTAAAGCTTGCGGAAATAATCATGCAGCGCAGAGGTCAGCTGTGAGTGGTCGGGATCAAATTCCTTTGAATGGTCGGAGCAGAAGATACCGATAAATACTGTTGAGCTGAAATCAAGGTCGCTTTCTTTGCGTCCGTAATCGGTCCATGCAGTCTTCATCATGTCAGCCATGCTGGGGCTTGGACGCTCCTTGATTTTGTAACCCTTGGACATTATGAATTTAAGTGCACCGAGAGCCGTGTCCTGATCGTCCTTCTTGTCTGCGTCGGGAAGCTCGTCGTAATATACCATGCAGGGATTGGTAAGCTTTTTGTCATCTCTTTCCGGACCGTATGCCCAGCCCTCCAGAACGCGCTTGCGTCCCCACACATCGTGTGAATTGGAGGCGAGCCGGTCAGCAATAAGACGTATGTTCTCGTTGAGTTCAACGCCGCTGGTGTCAAGAGGTCTGGGTACATAACCGTTGCTGTTCGGGCGCGGATACTGCGTCTGGGACACAGTGTGGTTATTGTTATCCATACTGAAGTTCCTTTCTGCGGATTATATAAAAATTATACCACGCCATTTTAATATTTTCAATATCGATACTGAAGTAATGTTTGCGGCGTGCAGGTTGCAAACAGCCGGTGCGGATGATATACTTGTGTGGGAATACAGTGCCGGCGGTGCGGATTTATGCCGAATGAAAGGAACGAAATATGGGATTCTTTGATTTTTTCAGAAATAAATATGTAATCAGCGATCCTGACCAGTACGACAAGGTCGAAAGGGAAGTGACCGTTCTTACCAGGGACAGCGTTGCCACGGTGAGAACGCACGGACGGAAATATGCTTCCGCTGTCATGCGCACCATTGCGTACATCGACGAAAAGACCGGCAGACTGGTGGAAGATTACACCGTGCTCAAGTGGGATATGACCAATGCCGAAGCAATGAGTCCGGCCAAAAAGCATGGGCTCAAAAAGGAAACCTGCTACCGTCTGCGGGTAAGACCGTCGCTTGCGTGTACAAGTCACTGGGGCGCCGAAATACCTGCCGGACGCAGTCTTTTTGTCACAAAAGTGCTTAAGCGGGACTGTGAAGATGCCAGACTGAACGAAGTATTTGCCGAATACTGCCGTCCCCGTACCCTTGAACTGGTCGGTGCGGAATTCAGATTTATCCGCGAAAGTGACTGGTACCTTGGAGATGTACAGTGGAATGGTGAGGAGTGCGGAGTCATCCTTCATACCGACGATGGTAAATTTGCGTGCGCCGACACCGCTGCCGCTGCCTTTGAAAAAATATACGCAAGCTGCACAGAGTGGGACAAGAAGGCACGGGAATATGCAGCAAAGGAAATGACGGAAAACGCAAATGACTGGGCGGATCAGGGTGACGAGGAAAACCATATCATAACCCGCGCGGAATTTGCAAGACGGATCGGCACGCCAAACATAAGTGTATTCAACGACGGAAGCTTTGAGTTCGTCTATGAGGATGACGAAATGTTCGGCGGACATCTCGTCGTTGTCAGCGGTACGCTGGACGAAGGGTTCAGCGAAGTAAATCTGGAGGGCTGATGTTCCGGCCGGTGAAGGAGGGAGAAGAATGAACAGTGCCGACGATCTTCTGCGCCGACGCTTTGCCGAGCTGGGGCAGAGGGCATACAGCGGCATCTGGACCAACACGGAGTTCCTCTCCATTGCCGAACAGAGCGTGCTTTTGTCCTGTGCGAGGGATATACCGTCTCCCTTTACGCTTGAGGGCGGACATCCATCCTGCGAGCGCAGGATAGCCATGTTCGGTTCGGAGGATTTCTGCGGCTACATCGCTCAGCCTCCGGTAGCCTGCGTGCGCATCGCTCCGAAAAATGCAAAGTTTGCCGACCGGCTTGAACACCGTGACTTTCTCGGCGCACTGATGAGCCTTGGCATACGGCGTGAGGTGCTGGGCGATATCTTTCTGCGTGAGCACTGCGCCTATCTTTTTTGCATGGACACCATAGCAGAGTATATCGTCAGAAGTCTTGAACAGGTCAGGCACACAACAGTCGTCTGTACTGTTGTGGAGGATGTTCCGGAGGAGCTGACCGTTGCCACAAAGACGGTTGAGATGAACGTGCCGTCCGAACGTGTTGATGCCGTAGTGTGCTCGGTCTACAGGCTTTCCCGAACCCAGAGTCAGCAGCTTTTTGCTGCCGGACGTGTCTTTGTCAACGCACGCGAAACGGAAAATTCCTCCAGAGCGCTCAAAGAGGGTGATGTGGTTTCGGTGCGCGGATTTGGACGCTTTACCTACCGTGGAGCACAGCGGGAAACAAAGAAGGGCCGCCTGTACGTAGCGGTGGAGATTCCCGAATAACAGCTGCCGGCCTATCAAATTATTAACAGGAGTCAGCCATGAGCCATAACGACAACCTTGAACTTGCGGTCATTGCCCGCCTGCACAGTGCCTTTCCAACCAAGTTCGGTCTGCCCCGGCAGAGCGGGCTTGTGGAGGGTATAGGAGCCACTATCGTCTTTGAACCGGAATACCGCAGTCCGGAGGCTCTGCGGGGCATTGAGGATTTTTCATATCTCTGGCTTATCTGGGGCTTTTCCGGCAACCGGCACGACGGATGGTCGCCCACTGTGCGCCCGCCGAGACTTGGCGGCAACACGCGTATGGGTGTGTTCGCCACACGTTCGCCTTTCCGTCCGAATCCCGTAGGGCTTTCCTGCGTGAAGCTGGAGGGAGTGGAGCAGGACGGCGAAAACGGGCTGATCCTGCGGGTGTCCGGTGTTGACATGATGGACGGCACGCCCATCTATGATATCAAGCCGTACGTTCCGTATGCCGACTGCCGCCCTGATGCCGCTGAGGGTTTTACCTCGCAGAATCAGGACTACCTGCTGGATGTGAAATGCCCCGAAGAGCTGCTGATGCTGGTTCCGGAAGACCGGCGCGAGGGTCTTATCGGTGCGCTGGCGCATGATCCGCGCCCGGCTTATCAGCGTGACCCTGAACGGATATACGGCTTTGAGTATGCCGGCCTTGAGGTGCGTTTTTCGGTGAACGAAAAGCAGCTGACAGTGAAGGATATCGTTAAGTCTGAACAATGATGTTCCTTTTTGTCAGAATCAATAATGCTGCACCGAAAAGCGCTTTATTCTCCAATTGCTTATCAGAGCCGTCCGAACCCGAATTGCGGTATGGACGGCTCTGTTTTTTTGTGCTATAATAACTAACCAAATACAACCGAGATGGTTTTCCGGAGACAGACCTGATGAATATTATTGAAAACAGAACCTTTGACGAGGAACGGGCCCTTTACGGACAGACCGGCATCAGGGTAGTCAACTGTTCCTTTGACGGTCCCGCCGACGGCGAGAGTGCCTTCAAGGAATGTGCTCACGTCGAGGCTGAACACTGCTTCTTCAACCTTCGCTATCCTTTCTGGCATGTTAACGGTCTTTCCGTAAAGGATTGCGAAATGACCGGGCTTTGTCGTGCTGCCCTATGGTACAGTACCGACGTCACCATTTCCAACAGCCGGCTGCATGGAATTAAAGCACTGAGGGAGTGCGGAGGAGTGGTGATGACCGGCTGTGATATCATTTCGCAGGAGTTCGGGTGGTCTTCCTGTGATGTAGTAATGGAATGCTGCCGGGCGTCCAGCGAATATTTCATGCTGCGGGCCCGTGATATCCGCCTGACAGGTGTGGATTTTTCTGGAAAATACTCTTTTCAGTACATAGAGAATGCCGAGTTTGAAAACTGCCGCTTTGACACCAAGGACGCCTTCTGGCACGGCAGGAACATTACCGTCAGAAACAGCGTCATCAAAGGAGAGTACCTTGCCTGGTATTCGGAAAATCTCACTCTTATAAACTGTACCGTAATCGGCACACAGCCGTTCTGCTACTGCAAAGGCCTCCGCCTTATCAACTGCCGTATGGACGAGGCGGATCTGTGCTTTGAAAAGTCCGAGGTGGAAGCGGAGCTTACCGCACCGGTCATCAGCATAAAGAATCCGCGCTCCGGAACAATCAGCGTGCCCTCCGTAGGGGAGCTCATTATGGATGATCCCTGCGCGCAGGGAAGGGTCACGACGGCACAGTTTCAGTGAATTCAGTGAACAATGAAGTGAGTTGAACGCAAATGAAAGAGTTTTTCGATATGGATTTCCAGAATGGAAAATATTATAAGCTGGCTCTGATTGCAGCAATAATTTTGCTTGTGTGCAACGGTTTTGCGCTGTCAGAGGTGTTTCGCGAAGACCCGGAGGCAACTGCACCTGTGGCAAGCGATTCGCAGACGCATCAGGCTGACGCTGCCGTGTCCGGCACGGATTATGTTGTGTCGGCAGGGGATGCTGCGGTGAGCGGTGCGGATGTCAGCCATAGCGACGTAAAGGAACGCCCGCCCATTGTTCTGACTGCTCTTGACGGTGCTGCAGCACAGCGGCTGGACGGCATTGCCGCGGAATACAACTGCGTTGGAATGTCCGCAGCGGTCATTATTGACGGTAAGCTGGCCTATAATTACGAGTACGGCTATGCTGACCGCAGAATGACCCGCGAGGTCGATATCAATACCAAATTCCGCATTGCATCGCTAAGCAAGGTCATGACCAGTACGCTTGGCATGAAGCTTGCCGAGGAAGGAAAGCTCGATCTCGACTGCAACATAAGCGACATTCTGGGAAGAAAGGCGTTCAATCCCAATTACACCAGCACGCCCATCACCATGCGTATGCTTCTGACCCATACCTCCTCCTATCGCGACAAATCTCCCATTTTTGCAACCACTCTGAAGTCAGACCTGATCAATGAAAAGTCGTACCTCAACAGAAAACCCGGCACATACTTCAACTACTCAAATCTGGGAATGGGTATTGCCGGTGCTGCCGTTGAAAAGGCTTCGGGCAAAACCATTTCCGAATATGCCGACGAGGTGTTTTTCTCTTCCATGGGCATTGACGCCGCCTACAACGGCGCTCTTCTTGAGGACAAGGTCAATATTGCCGAGTGCGTCTATGTCGGCAATGTTACTCACGATGTGGAGAGTCTGACCAGTCCGAGAGGTGACAAGGTACCCGGAGAAAATCATTCTGTGGGTGCAGGCGCGCTTATCATAAGTGCGGTCGATTACGCAAAGTTCATGACTGTTCTTCTCAACGGCGGAGTGTATGAGAATCAGCAGTATCTCTCGGCACAGACTGTCGAGCAGATACATACTCCTCAGTATACCTGTGAGGGCTTTGAGCAGTGCATCGGAGTGCGAAAGACCACCGGAGTCATCGGCGACCGCACTGTCTATTATCACACAGGCGCAGCAGAGGGAATATTCTCCATGATGCTCTATGACCCGGCCGATCGTACCGGTGTGGTCATTCTGTCCACCGGAGCTTCGGATTACTATTATGACAACGGAATGCGGCACATCTGTCTGAATACCATTCAGGCCCTCTATGAGGATGTTATAGATCCGTATTTCTCAGCTCAGTAAATTTACTGCCGTTGTAAACAGCGTGCAGCACACAAAGCCGCATGCCGTCGGCAGCGCGAAGGCCAGCAGTGTCCACCGGATGCTGCTGGTTTCTTTATATACCGTGATGCATGTGGTGGAGCATGGCCAGTGCATCAGCGTGAACAGCAGCATGCTGACCGCGGTGGACCAATCCCAGCCGTTGGCGGTAAGAAGTGAGCCGAGAGACTGCATACTGCCGACATCGCTCAGCTCTCCCTGAGCCGAATATGCCATCATGGCGACCGGAAGTACCAGTTCATTTGCGGGAAAGCCGAGAATAAAGGCGGTAAGAGTAACGCCGTCCAGCCCCATGAGCTGCCCTGCGGGCTCGAAAAAGCGCGTGATGTGACCGAGCAGCGTCTGTCCGCCGCAGGTCACGTTTGCCAGCAGCCATATGGCAACACCGGCAGGCAGGGCGACGATCACCGCCCGGCCCAGAATGGTCAGTGTCCTGTCGGCAAGAGAGCGCACAAGGGTCTGCAGAATCTGCGGCCTTCTGAAAGGCGGAAGCTCAAGGGAAAAGGCTGAGGTGTGGCCTTTCAGTACTGTACAGGACAGTATTCCTGAAACACCGACCGTTACTGCCACCGCCAGAACTACAAAGCCTGCCAGTATCAATGCGGACTGCACGGAGCCTGCACTGCCGGCAAGAAATATGGATATTATTGCCAGCAGAGTGGGGAAACGCCCGTTGCAGGGCATGAAGCTGTTGGTAAGAATGGCAAGCAGCCGCTCACGCGGGGACGCGATTATGCGGCAGCCAACAACCCCTGCCGAGTTGCAGCCCAGCCCCATGCACATGGTCAGTGCCTGCTTGCCGCACGCACCGCACCGATGCAGAGCGCCGTCCAGGTTGAAAGCCACGCGCGGCAGATATCCCACATCCTCCAACAAGGTGAACAGCGGGAAGAAGATAGCCATGGGAGGCAGCATGACAGCAACCACCCAGCCGAGCACGCGGAATGCACCGCTCAACAGCAGCTCGCGCCAGAAAAGCGGCATGTTTATCGCCTCTGCGGATTTGCTCAGCGCTGCTTCAAGCGCATTGAATCCGGAGGAAAGCCAGCCGGATATGAAATTTGCGCCGATAAGGGTTATCCACAGAAGCACCGCCAGCAGAACAAGCATGACCGGCAGGCCGGTCAGCCGTCCTGTAAGAAAACGGTCAAGCCTGCGGTCGCGCATACTGTATCCGGTGTCAGCGTCGGGCACGACCCCTTGGCAGATCCTCTTTGCGCTGTCGGCAACCGCCTGAGAAAAATCGTCGCTTATTGCCTGAGAGCTGATGCCCTGACGCTCAAGAGTGAGCGCGCACTCCCTGCGCCTGCGCTCAAAGGCTGCAAGGGAGGCGGCGTTTCCGGACATCCGGTCTGAGATGCTGCTGAAAAGGCTGCTGTCGTCATCCAGTGAACGCAGTGCCAGCCAGCGTGCAGGGCAGCATTCCGGACAGATTTCAGCGGCTTCGGCGGTAAGTCTGGCGACTGCGCTTTCGATATACGCAGGATAGGTGATAATGCTGCGCGGCTCAGCAGCTTCAGATGTGCTCATCCGTTCTATGCATTCGGTCAGCCGGTCAAGCCCTTTTCCTGAACGGGCGCTGGCGCCTACTACCGGTACGCCGAGCCGCTTTTCCAGCAGTTCAAGCTCCGGATATATGCCCTTGCGCCGTGCTTCGTCCAGCAGATTGACGCAGACCACCACCCGTCCGGTCAGCTCAAGGATCTGCAGAACAAGCCCGATGCCTCGCTCAAGACTGACTGCCGAACACACCGCAACAATGACATCCGGCTGCTCAAAGCAGATGAAATCCCGTGCGATGCGTTCCTCTGCGCTGCGTGCAGATAGGGAGCCGCACCCCGGCAGATCGGCGATGAGCCATTTTTGCGCACCCTTTTCGCAGCGGCCAAAGGCATTTGCAACTGTTTTGCCTGCCCAGTTGCCGGTGTGCTGGTGCAGCCCGGTCAGAGCGTTGAACACGGTGCTTTTTCCGACGTTGGGATGGCCTGCAAGCGCGATGAGGATTTCTTCCTCACTCAGAGCGGCATGTACGCCGATGTCGGTCACAGGCATGGAACACAGCTCCTCTCTGCGAACATCTGCGTGTCGGTACGTGAGATCAGCACCGCTGCAGAGTCGCTTCTTCGCAGGCCGATGACTGTGCCTCTGATGAGAAAAGCGTCAATGTTGCCGCGGCTGAGCACGCATTCGGTCCGGGCTCCGTCGGTAAATCCAAGCTCGCGCAGCCTCCGCCGCTCTTCTCCGGTCACGCATAGGCCTGTGACTTCGGCGCTCTGTCCGGGCGTAAGTGAGCATAGTGTATGTTTGTCGTTCATATCATGTCATGCCGATGCAGATGAGTTATCGGCACTCAACCTCCGTTCGCATATTGTCAGCGGCACGTCATCGCACTGATGCATGCGCCCGCTATCATTCTACGCAGACGAAGAAAAAAGGTGCAAAAAAGCTGCCGTAACCATATGTCAGGCAGCTGTGATTCGTATTGATTCAAATAAAGGTAACCGATCATATGTCCGGCCTCGGAGAAAGGTGATCCTTGGCCTGAATTATTGGCAATCGACCAGTCTGAAATTTGTGTAAGATAAAAAATCCTCTCCGGTGATACGGAGAGGAAGTGGTGCGAGCAGGCCTGTAAGCCGAGTTCTGTCTGGGACGATCATCTATCTCGACTGTGCGTTGCCGCACAGCTCAAGCCATCTCCTCGGGACGCGACGGGCAGCCGCATAATGTCCCTCCACGATGTTGCACCGGATAGGGTTTACAGCGGGTCTGTGTTACCACAGATCCGGGTGAGCTCTTACCTCGCCTTTCCACCCTTACCTCAGAATGAGGCGGTATATCTCTGTTGCACTATCCCTGGGGTC
>JAZUOR010000114.1:0-3195 GCA_045604745.1 Acutalibacteraceae bacterium
CCATAATGAACCCCTATTCTGTTGACATGATGAAGGCATATCGCGCTTTCCTTGTTCTCAACGGCATGGACGACAGCTGCGCCGGTTACATCGAATTCACCCAGACGCTCCCCCAGACCTCTGCTGCTCCTTCCGCTGCAGTTCCCTCCGCTACAGTTACACCTGACAGTGCAGACAGCGCTCCGGAGCTGCAGAAGGCCATCATAAAGGGACTTAAGGAACAGGCCGCTGCACTGACCGCGCGGATGCTTTCTTCCACGGCCCCTCTCGCAATTGTGCAGGAGCAGATCATTCCTGCCCTCAACACCGTAGGCACAGGTTTTGAGAATAAAACTGTATATCTGCCCCAGCTGCTTATGAGCGCTGAGGCAGCCAAATACGCCTTTGAGCAGATCAAGGCCGGCATGCCGAGCGCAAAGGCCAGCGACAAGTGTGCCTTTGTCATAGCAACAGTCAAAGGCGATATTCATGACATAGGAAAGAACATCGTAAAGCTGCTGCTGGAGAATTACGGCTTTGCGGTCGCCGATCTCGGCAAGGATGTTGCACCGGAGGATATTGTTGCAAAAACCATTGAGCTGCATGCTCCGCTGGTAGGTCTGAGCGCACTGATGACCACCACTGTCCCTGCCATGGAGGAAACAATCCGGCAGCTTCGACTGAATGCACCGTGGTGCAGAATCGTGGTCGGCGGAGCGGTGCTCACGCAGGAATACGCCGACGCTATCGGCGCCGACAAGTACGCAAAGGACGCCATGGAGACCGTCCGCTATGCCGAGGACATAAACGCCTCTCTCTGATTCTTGATTAAGGAGAACAACAATGTACACTGAATTTGCAAGCTGGCTCGACAGCGTTTTACAGAATGACATCCCTGAGGATGCCGTCGCCTTCTGCTTCAATATCTACGACGACGGCGAAGGCGACTGGTCGGTAGAGCTGGTCGCCACCGGCAGCTTTGACCAGACAGACGACGACTGGCCCTGCGATGAGATCGCTGATTTCGGCACTCGCGAAGAGCCTTTTGCGTGGAACAGCGACACCGACAGCGAACACATCCACTTTGAGATCGACTCCATACTTCGCCGCTATCTTGACGAAGGCAACTGCGCAAACCTGCTCACCTCACTCGAAGCTGTGGCTTTCGGCTTTGTCGACGGTGACCTCGATGTCATCTACACAAAATAAGCAAAGGCATTTTCAACCGGAAAAAAGCAGCCCTGCGAATGGAATCTTTCCGTTCACAGGGCTGCTTTGTTCATGTTATCTTTATTGCTTTATAACCTGACCGTCATTGGTTATAACCAGCTTATCTCCTCTGACAAGTCCCTCCGGAGCCTCAGCGTAAAGCAGCGCAAACATGCGCTCATCCTCGCCTTTGCAGATGATGTATTCCTTTTCAAGACGTTCTACCGTCAGCTTTTTCATTGCAACATACCTCGATTCAGTTTTGTGTTTCTATAGTGTATTGACCGTTTTCGCATATCACACGGATATCGCCGCACACGTCTGTACGCTTCCATTCGATGCCGTAGTATCTGTACCGTTCAAGCAGACCGTCATGTGGATGACCGTAATCGTTATCCAAACCGCAGGAGATAAGCGCAAGCTCCGGAAGCACGGCAAACAGGTAGTCACTGCCGTTGGAGTAAGCGCTGCCGTGATGGCTGCTCTTTACAATTTCTGCTCCGATATCCGCTCCGGCAGAAAGGATGAGGTCATCCTCCGCACTGTCGGTCATATCCCCGCAGCAGAGGAAATCCATTGTACCGTGAGAGAACCTGAGCACTGTTGACCAGTCGTTCAGGTCTGCGCCGTTATATGTGTCGGTCGGCCAGAGCACCTTCATGGTCATATCGCCAAACTGATAGCTTCTTCCCGGACGGGCTGTTACCGTCCGCGCTCCCTCACGTTCAATGGCTTCATCCAGTGCTTTGCACAGGTCATCATCCAGCTCGAACTTATCCGGTATTGCCGGCAGCATGACCCGCTCCACCTCGAAGCTGTCCAGCACCTGAGGCATGCCGCCGATGTGATCGGAATGCGGATGGGTGCATACAACCCAGTCAAGCTTTTTCACTCCCAGAACATCGAGATAATCCACGACCTTACTGCCGGCGTATTTTTCTCCGGCATCAACGAGAATATTGGCCTCATCGCACTGAACCAGCACGCTGTCTCCCTGTCCCACGTCGATCATATGAATTATCATCTGTCCTTCCGGCACCTCTACCTGCTCGCCGTAAAGCTGATTGCAGGCACGCGCCTGTGACGTAAGAATGGCAGGCCACTGATCAGGATCAGATTCTACAAGCATTACGACCGTTGCCAGCACCAGTGCAATGAGCGCCAGCACACTTCGGTCGATTTTTCTGCGGCGTGCCTGTTCGTCGCTTCCGTATTGTCTTGCCATATATCAGTTTCCATAGGGCACATTACGCTCATGCTGAGCAGCAAATTCCCGCAAAGAGTAAATTTTTCCGCTGTCGCTGAACTCAACGATGGAAACCCCGTCAAAGCAGGAGCGGTTGTTCTCATACAAGCATTCAAAATACCACTCGACAAAGGTGGTGCATCCGGAATGGCTGAATCGGGTTACATCCCAGCGGAGCACTTCTCCGATCCTGTTCCAGTCAGAAAACCACCGGCGCATCTGGTCAAGTCCGTGATATTCCGTTCCGGTGCTTTCCTCGTACTTTACATTGTCGGCAAATAAAACCTCAAGTGCTTCGGCATCACGAGTAAGCCACATGGCAAAGTAATCCCTGACAGCCTTTTCACGTTTTTCAAGATTATTCACTTATGCCTTCTCCTCGCAGAATTGCCGCCCGAACGGCTGCGGCCGGAACTGCCGTTTCTGCCTGAATTCTTTTTGCCTGCGTTGTTTTTGTTGTTTTTTGCCTGCTGCACAAGCGTCGCCTGTGACGGTCTTATAAGACAGTTTTTGCCTGTTCCGATAAGGTCGGAGCGTCCTGCCTTGCGCAAAGCCTTTTCCACCGCCCGCTGATTTTCCGGCTTGAAATACTGAAGCAGCACCCGCTGTTCGGCTTTTTCCTCCGGGGTCTTTGGAACATACACCTCCCTGAGGGTATACGGATCGAGTCCGGTATAGAACATGCAGGTTGCTATAGTACCGGGTGTCGGATAAAAATCCTGTACCTGTTCAGGATTATAATTCCACTTTCTTATAAATTC
>JAZUOR010000115.1:0-2465 GCA_045604745.1 Acutalibacteraceae bacterium
GTGATTAACGAGGTGGGCAACCAACGAAGCCCGTATTATACGGAAAAAACCGGCGTGCGAAGCGACTGTCGCACGCCGGCTTCCCATTGCGTGGGGTGAGATATCGGACTCGAACCGACGGTCTCCAGGGCCACAACCTGGCGCCTTAACCAACTAAGCTAATCCCACCATATATGGCGCGCCAGAAGGGACTCGAACCCCTGACCTACTGCTTAGAAGGCAGTTGCTCTATCCAGCTGAGCTACTGGCGCTGATAATGGAGCAGGTGATGGGAATCGAACCCACACGACCAGCTTGGAAGGCTGGAGTTCTACCACTAAACTACACCTGCGTTTATTGCAGCGACAGTTAGTATATCACAAGTCGATGCAAATGTCAAGCAAAACCAATCAAATATTGCCAATCCGGTTTTTATTTTTTATTTCCCGCACTTAGGATACATATCTACCACGAAAGGCCGGTCATACCTGCGCCCTTTGTAAGTAATTCTGCACGGGAGGCATCGCTGCAGATGGCTGCTTTGAGCTCTTCAAGGCTGCCGAATTGCTGTTCGGGGCGTATGAAATCCACCAGCTCCACGCGCACCTGCTGACCGTACAGATCAGCACTGTAGTCCATTATCCACGTTTCGCTGAGAGGTACGGGAGAACCCACCGTGGGCCGCACTCCGATGTTTGTGACCGCCTGACGAACTACACCGTCCGGTGTTCGCACTACAGAGGCGTATACACCGTAAAGCGGAAGACGGAGATATTCTGGCAGCTGCTGGTTGACAGTGGGAAACCCCAGTGTCCGGCCTAAGCGATGACCGGAAAGCACCTCGGCGCGATAGGAATATCTTCGTCCGAGAAGACGTGCATAGCCTGCCACATCACCTTTTTCCAGATGAGCCCGCAGGATACGGGATGATACCTCTTCTCCCCCGACTGTCACCTGAGGAACGACCACGCATTCCACTTCGTGATCAGCACAGAACGCGGCAAGGTCATCGGCATTACACGCAGCGCGATATCCGAAACGGAAATTGTAGCCGCAAACCACTCTTGCTGCGTGCAGCTTCTCTATGATGATTCTTTCAAAAAACTCGCGTCCGGACATGTTCTGTATGTTGGAAAAGTCCGGCACAGCAAGCACTTCCGCACCCATTGTTTCCATAAGAGCATTTCGGTCATCATTGGTGAGAAGCTGCGAAGCTTTACGGTCTGAATCACCGATAGAGAGCACTACGGTACACTCACCGGCATCTACGGCAGCCCTTATGACCGCCTCATGACCGGGATGCAGACCGTCAAAAAAGCCGAGAGCCACTGCCGATGCTGACAGCTCAGGTATCGTGTCATATATCTGCATGGATCCCGACTCCTTTACTTAATAATCGGTATAATTCAGAATTTTCTGTGAGGCCACAGCTGCGCGTTTTCTCTGTCAATACGCCCAAGACCGATAAATCTGCCCGCACCGTACACCCGTACAAGCGATCCGTCCTCCGGCTGCGTATCCATTCGCACCCGCTCAAGATCGAGCTCTCCGCCATTGAAGTAGCGCACAGCCTGTTTTTCTGTTATACGGCAGACCGGCAGCGTTTCAAACACGCGCTCGCTCGGAATGATTTTCTGCTCAAGCAGATTGCCTTCCGACAGTTCCTGCGCCTGAGAGATGGTTATGGCATCTTCCAGAGTAAAACCGCAGGCCTCGGTGCGGCGCAGAGAGGTCATAACGCCTCCGCAGCACAGAGCCTGTCCGATGTCGTCGATCAGCGAGCGGATATACGTTCCCTTGGAACAGAGAACATCCAGAACACCCTCTGCACGCTCTTCGTCATAGCTGATCAGATTAAGTTCAATGATGTTCACCCGACGAGGTGTACGCTCAACGGTCTTTCCTTCGCGGGCAAGCTCGTAGAGCCGTCTGCCTTCGGAGTGCACAGCAGAATACATAGGCGGCAGCTGGTCAATCTCTCCGCGGAAGCTTTCAAGCACCGCCTCCATGCGCGATTTATCGACCTGTGCGTCACAGCTGCTCTGAACCTGTCCGGTGATATCCAGTGTATCAGTGGTGACACCCAGCCGGAATCCTGCCAGATAGCGTTTATCGTGTACCGGAATAAGCTCTGCGGCGCGAGTTGCTGTGCCCAGCAGAACCACCATCACACCGGTCGCCATTGGGTCAAGAGTACCGGTGTGACCGATTTTCTTCTGCCCGGCGATTCTGCGCATTTTGGCGCAGACATCAAAAGATGTAAAGCCCTCCGGCTTGTCGATTATCAGAATGCCGTTGAACGGCTGGTTTGTTCCGCTCACAGCACTTTTTCCGCCGTTTCGACAATTATCTGCTTGACTTCGGCAACGCTGTCCACATGAAGGGTACATCCGGCAGCAGCAGGATGTCCTCCGCCGCCGAATATGCGGCAGAAGTCGCTTGCATTGACCTCCTTTGAGGTGCGTACGGACAGCTTATATCCATCT
>JAZUOR010000116.1:0-4069 GCA_045604745.1 Acutalibacteraceae bacterium
CTCACGCCGTATTTCAGTAATCAGCAGCATCAGAAGTCGTCAGCGTCTATGTCGATACCGGAGACAGGGGTTGAACCGGTCTTCTTTGCGGGTTTTTCGTCGTCACCCAGCATGAAATCCAGCGGCTCGTCATCGTCCAGAATGACCGATGCTTCTTTGACACCGGGCTTTATGCTGTTGAGAGTTTCGCTGTTTGCGCGGATCTTTCCTTCAATTTCGGCGAGCAGCTCAGGCTGGTTTTCTATAATTGCGCGAACGCTGTCGCGTCCCTGACCCAGACGGGAGTCGTTGTAGTAATACCACGCGCCGCTCTTTTTTACGACCTCCAGCTTGACGGCGGCATCAAGGATCTCACTGGTCTTGCTGATGCCCTTGCCGTAGATGATGTCAAACTGAGCCTCACGGAAGGGAGGAGCCATTTTGTTCTTGACGACCTTGGCCTTTGTGCGGGCGCCGATGATCTCCTGCCCCTGCTTGATGGGCTCCACCTTGCGCACATCAATACGTACCGAACTGTAGAATTTGAGAGCACGACCGCCGGTGGTGACCTCAGGATTACCGTACATGACGCCGATCTTTTCGCGCAGCTGGTTGATAAATATAGCTATACACTTGGTTTTTCCGATGACACTGGTCAGTTTGCGAAGGGCCTGACTCATCAGACGTGCATGCTGACCCACCACGGAGTCACCCATGGATTTTTCCACTTCTGCCTTTGGAACCAGAGCGGCGACCGAGTCGATAACGATCATGTCGATCGCTCCGGAACGCACCAGAGATTCGGTGATTTCCAGAGCTTCTTCACCGGTATCCGGCTGAGAGACCAGCAGAGAATCTATATCTACGCCGAGTGCAGCGGCATAGTAGGGATCAAGAGCGTGCTCGACGTCGATGAACGCAACCTCGCCGCCTTTTTTCTGAGCCTCTGCTATGCAGTGGAGGGACAGGGTGGTCTTACCGGAGGATTCCGGTCCGAATATCTCCACAACGCGTCCGCGGGGCAGTCCGCCGATTCCAAGAGCGATGTCCAGTCCCAGCGAACCGGTGGAAATGGACTCCACATTCAGTGCGGATTCCTGACCCAGACGCATGACAGCGCCCTTTCCGAAGTTCTTTTCGATTGAAGCAAGTGCCGTTTCCAGAGCTTTTTTCTTGTCAGCAGCCATCGCGACCTCCACATCTGCCGTGCGAAGATCAGTGGATTTCCGCCGGCTTTGTTTTCTTTGAATTCATTATATATGCGCCTTTTCGGCATTGCAACTGTTTTCAGCGATATTTTCAATTATTTTTGTTTCATCGTCCCATTAATCGCCCTGATTTTTCCGGAAAGGTCCCTGTTTGACCGGATTTCAGTCCAATTGTGCCGAACAATTATTCGCTCAACGTCTTTGAACTGGCCTTCGCCCAATTCCATGCACAGCGTGCCGCCTGCCTTGACCGTTCCGCTCCAGAGGACTGCTATTGCCCGGTAAAAGTCCAGCCCGTCTTCTCCACCGTCCAGTGCCATTGCCGGTTCCTGACGCACCTCACGGGCAAGACCGGCTATGTCAGCTGCGGGAATATAAGGAGGATTGGAAAGAATGCAGTCAATGCTGTCGGGTTCTATCCCAAGTCTGGCGGGGCCCGCAAATATGTCGCCTCTGACAGCAGTCACCCGACCGTCCCCGTATCGCCTGACGTTTTCTTCGAGATAGGGCCACGCTTCATCGGAAAGCTCCACGCAGGTCACCTGAACAAATGGCAGCCGGCGTGCTGCGGCAAGCCCAACTGCTCCGGAACCCGCGCAAAGGTCAATGACGCGGAGCGTGGCAGAACATTCCGTTTTTCTGATTTGCTCAAAGGTCCGTTCAAGGCTTTCGCAGGCAGAGTCTACAATAGCAAGTGTGTCCTCACGCGGCACAAGCACTCCCTCGCCCACTCTGAGCATCATGCCGTCAAAGGGCCATTCGCCCAGAATGTACTGCAGGGGACGGCTTTCCCTCTGTGACAGCGCGGCAAGCAAAGCGTCCGCTTTTTCCTGCGGCACAGATTCCTCTGATCGCATCAGCAGCTCCACACGGTCGCCTACGCCGAGAAAGCGGCTGCACAGGAGCAGCGCTTCGTTGGGAGAAACGCCCGAAAGGGCGGCAAGCTCACGCTTTGCCGCCCTGTAGAGTTCACCGATTTTCCATTGTCTTATAGGTGAATTATCCATTTCTTCCACCGTTACTTCATGTCCTCGCCGTCCTCCGGAATGACCGGAATGAGAGCGGCAATGGCGCACTCTATCTGACCGTCATCCGGCTCCTTTGTGGAAATGCGCTGCATCCACAGACCGGGAGCGGAAATGATGCGCGTGATGATGTTGTCATGCTTTCCGGCAAGCTTGAGCATTTCGTAGCCCACGCCCATGGTCAACGGGATGAGAGCCAGCTTGATTACCGGACGGATCCAGACGCTGTCGTATTCGGGCAGGAATGCGGTAATGCATATTCCTGCCGCAACACCGACAAGGAGCATGAGCACGATGAAACTGGTGCCGCAGCGAGGATGGAAGCGCTTGTATTTACGGACATTTTCCACTGTAAGTTCTTCGCCGGCCTCGTAGCAGAAGATGGTCTTGTGCTCGGCACCGTGATACTGGAACAGACGCTTGATCTCCTTCATCTGCGAGATAAGAATCATATAGCCAAAGAAAATAAACAGCTTGATGAAGCCCTCAATGACCGACTTCCACACGGCAGATCCGGAAAGGTAATCTGCTGCCGCATCAGGCAGGATGGCCAGCAGTCCGCTGTAGGCCCATGTGGGCAGGAAGAAGAACAGCAGGATGGCAAGTGCGAAGCCCAGAACAGTGGCGACACCGGTAAAGAAACCCATGTCGTTGGATTCGTCTTTCTTTTTCTTGTCTTCTTGCTTGCGGTTTTTCTTATCTTTGCTTTTGCTATTGACCGGCTCTTCGTTCTCTCTCAGGCTGGCTGCGGCTTCGGCGACAGGCTCGGCGGAAATTCCCTCTGAGTCTGCCTTCGCAGCGGGCTCTGCCGGAGCAGGCTCCTCACTTGCGGAAGCTGAATCTGCCTGAATGCCTTCTTCAAGAGCCTTTGCGGCGGCTTCCTCTGCAGCAATGGACTTTTCTTCGTCCTCAATGGCGATGTCGGCTGAGCGCATGAGCATCTTTGTGCCCATTGCCATGGAACTCGCAAAATTGACCACACCGCGGATAATGGGGATCTTTGCCCACACGGTGGGCTTTTTCAGCACAACTTCCTCAGAAGTTATGGAGCCGTCCATGCGGCGCACGCACATGACCGCCTTGTGGGGTCCGCGCATCATTATTCCCTCCATCAGCGCCTGACCGCCGATGGATGTGTATTTTTTCTTTTCTTTTTTTGCCATTTGCAGCCTCCGGCAGACCGGCCTGATTGCGCTTGAAAACGCCCGCATGGGCAATGTATACGCGCCGGACTGCGTTTATCTGAGTATACTGCAAGCCGGGGCAGGTGTCAACCGTCACGAAAGCACTTGTGTTACAGAAACAAATTAATTGTGACCGGATATATTGAACCGCGAAAGCAACTGTGTTATAATAGCTCAGAATATATTCTGTATAATAAGGGCTTGTCTGTGCAGACAGTGAGCCCGGAAGGATAATGCCTATGCCGATAAAAATACCGAACGCACTGCCAGCGCACAAGATACTCGAAAGCGAAAATGTTTTTGTAATGACCGAGGAGCGGGCTAATATTCAGGATATCCGTCCGCTTAAGATACTGATAGTCAATCTCATGCCCACAAAAATAGAGACAGAGACCCAGCTGCTTCGTCTGCTGGGCAACTCGCCTCTGCAGGTGGAAATAGAACTGCTTCAGATGGCTACCCATGACAGCAAGAATACCCATTCTTCGCATCTGCTTGATTTTTACAAGACCTTCGATCAGGTAAGGGAGAACCGGTACGACGGTATGATAATTACCGGAGCGCCGGTGGAAAAGCTGCCCTTTGAGCAGGTGGATTACTGGGAGGAGCTGTGCGGAATAATGGAGTGGAGCAAGAGCAATGTCTACTCCACCCTGCACATCTGCTGGGGCGC
>JAZUOR010000117.1:0-3405 GCA_045604745.1 Acutalibacteraceae bacterium
TTGTTGTCTTCCTAAGCCCGCTTGGCCACCGACATCGTCGATGTGCGGAATAAACACGTCGCACAGGGCATCCATCAGCTCCATCTGTGACGCGTGACCGGCGGTGAGCACGATGACCATGTCCTTTTCCGGCATGATGATTCCGTACTGACCGAACATGCCGTCGGCACGCCATGAGACACCGTCGCCGTTGCGCCAGAACTGATAGCCATAGCCGCTGGTGCGATGGATGGAGTCGTTGAGCTTGCTGTCGCTGTCTGTGGCGACTATGGACGACCCGGCAGCTGCCGCCCAGCCCTGAGGAAGGAGCCTTCTGCCGCACCATAGGCCATCGTCCAGACACAGCTGACAGAACTTTGCCATATCCTCAGTCCTGAGATAAAGTCCCCAGCCTCCGCACTCGATGCCCATGGGACAGGTATCCCACACCGGACGCTCTATGCCCAGCGGCTCAAACAGGCGGGGCATAAGGTAATCCACAAGGCCCTCACCGGTCACCCTGCGCAGTATCACTGCCAGCATGTATGTGTTGAGACTGTTGTAGACAAACCGCTCTCCGGGCTCATGATTGAGTGGCGTATTGAGAAAAAAGCTAACCCAGTCGGTGTGTCCGCGCACCGACAGCTCGTTCTGCGCTGTCGCGCCGGAGGTCATGGTCAGCAGATGCTCCACGGTGACGGTGTAGATGCGCTCGTCGGCGTCGGAATCTATCATGCGCGAAAAGAAGCCGGCTATCCGGTCGTCAAGGGACAGTCTGCCTTCCGCGACCGCTATGCCTGCGGCGGCAGCCACCACGCTCTTGCTGAATGAATACAGCTGGTGAGGCTGTTCGGGACTGTAGGGCTTCCACCACATGGCGGCAGCCTCCTTGCCGTGGCGCAGAATCATCAGACTGTGTACGTTCAGCTCCTTTATGCGTATGGTGTCGATGAGGTTGAGCACAGAAACCGACGTTATGCCCACCTGCTCCGGCGCTGTCTTCTCAAAGCCTTTCACATTGCTGTCCTTTATCATATTATCTCCTCTGATTTGCCCGAATTCTCCGAAGATTCTGTTAATAATCCGTTTTTCTGTTGCCCGGAGACCATGAAGCGTTGTATAATTATAATGCGGCAGGTTGACGACCGCAAGGATATTTCCCTCACGGAGGTTCACTATGCGAATACTCACCCGGCGTATGATCGCCGTTTTCCTGTGTTTTTTCATTGCCCTTTCGGCCGCTCCCCTGAGCGCTTCAGCTGCTTCCAAAACCGGTACCGGCATGGCTGAATGGGCTCTGCGTGCATACAACGAGGGCTGGAAGTACGTGTATGGCAGCGAAGAGGTCGGCGCAGTTGACTGTTCGGGACTCATCCGCTCATACATAAACGGAGGTGGTGGAGCCCTTGCTCTGCTCAATGCCGGTCAGTCTTCCGGCAGCATGTCCTCCATGCCAAATGTGCACGGACTTGGCCTGTGGTGCGACGGTCACGCAGGCGTATATGTCGGCAAAGACCCGACCGGAACCAACATGGCGGTCGATGCGCGCAATTCCAAGGTCAACGTGGTCTATTCCACCATGGACAGCCGTTCCTGGAATCCCTGGGTCAAGTGGTTCAAGATTCAGGGTGTCAGCTACCCCACCACCGGCTGGGAAACCTTCAACGGAAAGCAGTATTACTATTATAATGGAGAGTTCGTGACCGGAATATTCACTGTTGACGGCGTTGACTATGACTTTGGAAAATCCGGCGCTCTGATAGGCAAGGCTCAGCCCACAACGGCAACCACCACGACCACCACCAAAGCAACCACTTCCACCAGCAAACCAAAGACAACAACCACGACCGCTGCTCCGTCCCTGAAGCTGGGCATGAGCGGCGACGACGTTAAGGCCGTGCAGAAGCGGCTCATCGAGCTGGGATACATGGACGCAAAGGCCACCGGATACTTCGGCGAGCAGACCGAGGATGCGGTCAAGGCCTTTCAGAAGGCAGCCTCACTGACCGCCGACGGTGTAGTCGGTGCCGGAACGAAGAAAAGGCTTTTTGCCTCTGACGCTCCCAGAGTCACTACCACTGCAAAGAAAACTACTACAACTACCAAACCGGCTCTTGAGCAGGGCATGAGCGGCGACGACGTTGCGGCAGCCCAGAAGCGGCTCATCGAACTGGGATACATGGACGCAAAAGCCACCGGCTATTTCGGCAAACAGACCGAAAACGCTCTCAAGGCTTTCCAGAAAGCCGTATCACTTACTCCGGACGGCATTCTCGGTGAGGCAACAAAGGCAAAGCTTTTTGCCGCCGACGCTCCGAAGCTGACCACCACAACAGCAACTACCGCAACCACAACCACGACTGCTCCTCCGACGACTACAACCACCACAGCATCAACAACGGTGCCGACATCCTCAACACCCTCTGCGGCTCCGACCGGCACAGAGGGCTCCGGAGTGCAGACGACCTCCTCCGCCGTTGAGAGCACAACCACATCCGCACCTGTGACAACGACCACCACGCTCAGCCCGCTGGAGCAGCTGCTGAGCATGAGTGCCGAGGAATACAACGCTCTTTACGTTGAGCTGGAATTCGGCACCTCCGGTCAGGCGGTCAAGGAGCTGCAGCAGCGGCTGACCGAGCTTGGATACTATTCCAACAGCATAGACGGTTACTTCGGTGTCTTCCTGCGCATTGCCGTGACCCAGTTCCAGATCCACTCCGGAATCAACGGCACCGGAATTGCCGACCCGGAAACTCAGGCTCTGCTTTACTCGATATATGCGCCGGTAGCCGGCGAGACACTTGTTTATGAAAGCGAATACGACCAGTCTGATTACATGATGGACGAGGGCGATTTTTTTGAGGAGCCCGAAGAGGAGGAAGCTCCCGTAGAGCAGCTCCCCGAAACCGATGGACTGCACAGATTTTCCACCGAAGCCGACCCGGCACTCTTTACCCGCCGTTTCGGCAGCGGTGGTGCACTGCAAACTCTCGGCATTGCAGGAAATTCCGAACCGGTCGTGCTGATCGTTTTTGACGGCGACAGCTTTGAACTGACCGAGGAGCTGCAGAGTACCATTGAGGACTGTGTATTCTTCTGACGGATTTATCGTTTTTCGGAAATCATTTATCGTTAAATACGACGATTATATTACAAATCAGTAATCTTCATTGACTTGCTCTGAGTCCATAGCTATAATATCAACGAATTATTATTTGCATGTTACCATTCTGCGATATTATTATGGAGGTGAGCTTATGACCAACTGTCGTCAGGTCGCGGAGATTTCCGGTCTGCATCGCAGCACGCAGCAGACAAAAGCCATGACCCGCGCCGTCAAGCGCTTCGGCGACATTGTGCTGTCTTTGACTGCAGTCATCGTGCTCGCTGTTCCCATGCTCATCATCGCACTGCTCATCCGGC
>JAZUOR010000118.1:0-5650 GCA_045604745.1 Acutalibacteraceae bacterium
ATTTCCTCGATATAGCCGTTAAGGCTGGCCAGCGACTGCTGCTGCTTGACGAAATACTTGCCGCTCTTTGCAGCGATCGCTTTTGTTACCTGCATGACGCCAAAGACGCAAGCCACAACAAAAATGGTCATCACCCAACTGGTGATCATCATCATTACAAAGACTGAAATGATGGTAGCCAGAGAAGAAACCACGCGCGGAATGCTCTGTGAGATCATCTGGCGCAGGGTGTCGGTGTCGTTGGTGTAATGGCTCATGAGATCGCCGTGAGTGTGTGAATCAAAATAACTGATCGGAAGCTCCTGCATGTGTGCAAACATTTCGTCACGCACATCACGCATAAGCGACTGAGTGACCGAGACCATGATTCGGTTCCAGATGTAGTCGGTAATTGCGCCGAACATGAGCACAGAGCCCATAATTATGAGAAACCGCAGCAGTCCGCCAAACTGAGGATTATCCGCAGCCATCAGCGGCACGATATAGTTGTCGGTCAGCGACTTCATGAAAAGCGAGAGGGAAGCATTTATGACTGCACTGAGTATGATGCAGACAAAGACGGCGATGAGGTGCTTTTTGTAATCCGAAAGGTAGGCAAGAATACGCTTGAGTGTTTCCATACTGAATTCGGGCTTGGGTCGGCCGGCGTTCTGCGCCATCTGCGCCCCTTTACCGAAGGCTTTGGGTCCTCTGTTATTCATCGCAGTCACCTCCCTTTTGCTGAGAAGTGTATACCTCGCGGTATATGTCGCAGTTCTGCAGCAGATTCTCGTGGTCGTCAAAGGCCACAATGCGTCCGTTGTCCATTACGATTATCCTGTCAGCATCCTGTACTGAGGAAACCCTCTGGGCTATGATCAGCTTGGTTGTGTCGGGAATATACTCAGCGAATGCTTTGCGTATAAGGGCATCGGTGGCTGTGTCAACAGCACTTGTGGAATCGTCAAGAATAAGTATCTTTGGTTTTTTGAGCAGAGCACGGGCGATGCACAGGCGCTGTTTCTGTCCACCGGAAACATTGGTGCCGCCCTGCTCGATATGGGTGTCATAGCCTTCGCTGAATGAGCGGATAAATCCGTCTGCCTGAGCAAGCTCGCAGGCATGGATTATCTCTTCGTCGGTGGCGTTTTCGTTGCCCCAGCGGAGATTTTCCTTTATTGTGCCGGAAAACAGTTCGTTTTTCTGAAGCACCATAGCCACGCTGTTGCGAAGAGCATCAAGGTCATAATCTCTGACATCCACACCGCCGACCATAACCCTGCCCGTAGTGGCATCATATAGACGGGGAATAAGCTGCACCAGTGTGCTCTTGGAGCTTCCGGTACCGCCGAGGATTCCGATTGTCTGTCCGGACTTGATTCTCAGGTCGACATCATTCAGGCACAGCTTGTCGGGATCGCTGGCATATGAGAAGCACACGTCCTCAAAGACAATTGAGCCGTCTCTGACTTCGATGACCGCATCCTCAGGGCTCTGTATGTCGCTTACCTCATTGAGCACTTCGGTAATGCGCTCGGCAGGGGATTTGGCCATGGTAATCATAACGAAGACCATGGAAAGCATCATGGTGCTCATGAGCATCTGCATGATGTAGGACATAAGCGCAGTAATGCTGCCGATTTCGATATCTCCGGCAACAATGAACTTTGCGGCAAACCAGGACACAAGTATCATGCAGGTATACACACACAGCTGCATAAGGGGGCCGTTGAAGGCAAGAATACGCTCAGCAGCAGTGAAATCCTCGTAGCATTTCTGAGATATAGCACCAAACTTCTGCTTTTCGTAATCACTGCGTACAAACGACTTGACTACACGGATGCCGCGCAGATTTTCCTGCACCGTGAGGCTGAGCTTATCGTACAGCTTGAACACACGGGTGAAAATGGGAAATGCACTGCGAATAATGAAAAAGAGACCGACACCCATTAGCGGCAGTACCGCTGCAAAAATCAGCGAAATGCGAGGCTCAAGGCGAATTGTCATGATCAGTGCGCTTATAAGCATTATAGGGCAGCGAACGGCAATTCGCAGAATCATCTGGTAAGAATTCTGAACATATGTGATGTCGGTGGTAAGGCGGGTGACAAGACCGGCAGTGGAAAAGCGGTCTATGTTTGAAAAGGAATACCCCTGAATCCTTTCGTACATGTCGTGCCGCAGATTACGTGCAAAGCCGCACGAAGCCCTGGCTCCGCACGCTCCCGACAGAGCACCGAAGGTGAGGGAGAGGAGAGCCATCACTATGAGCATGCCTCCGGTACTGAGAATACCGCTCATACCTCCCGGTTCAGTGCCTTCAATGATGTTGATTATCCGCGCGGTGAACGTGGGGATTAGTACTTCGAGAAAAACCTCGAAGATGATAAATGTCGGGGTCAGTATGGATACAAGCTTGTATTCACGAATTGACCCGGAGAGTTTTTTTATCAAAGTAGTGCTCCTTTCGTGTGTTCTCTTGTGTTCAACAGTAAATTATACGACTGAAAATATGGTATGTCAATCAATCTCAGATGTTGATTTAATGAGAAAAGACGGCTGACGCACCCTTTGCACGTCAGCCGTCTTTTCAAATCTATATTGATCCACAAAGCATATTATGATGCATTCCGCATCCTCAGGCGAAGTTTATCTGATATCATTGCGATAAATTCCGAATTGGTCGGCTTTCCGCGGGAATTGTGAATGGTATATCCAAAGTAGGAATTGAGTACTTCAACATCACCGCGATCCCACGCCACCTCAATTGCGTGTCGTATGGCGCGCTCAACACGGGAAGAGGTAGTGTCAAAGTGCTTGGCTACGCTTGGATACAGCTGCTTTGTCACCGCGTTGATAATGTCAGGATTTTCGACGGCTGTCATTATGGCATAGCGCAGATAATGGTAACCCTTGATGTGGGCAGGCACACCGATCTGATGAATGATATCCGTCACAGTGACCTCAAGGCTGCTTTCGCCAAAACGGCGCACAGGCATCCTTGAAGCAGACGGGCGATTCTGGATTCTTGCCAGCTCATGGATCTTCAGTGCAAGTTTTCCATAATCGAACGGCTTGACCATATAGAGGTCAGCACCGGCATCAAGAACGTCGTTTTCCAGCTTAGGACTTTTGAAAGCAGACATAACGATTATTCCGGGTCGGTCCTCCATTGAAAGCCGATCCAGCGCATTGAGTACTCCGATGCCGTCAAGTCCGGGCATGAACACATCAATGATTGCCACGTCAGGGTGAATATCGGCGATTTCCTCAAGCACTTTCAGCCCGTCTCTGGGGCATGACAACAATTCAACACCATAATCGCTGAGTGCATTAAGGCATTCGCCGAATATTTCACTTGATTCGTCCGAGATCAATGCTTTGATTTTACGTTCCATTTATAATTCCCCCGATTTGTTTTGGTGAAATTATTTTACCACACTATAACTCGTTTGACAAGCCTTTTAGTGAAAATAATCCACAATATCTTGTTGAACAAAGTGTCGATAATCATTATCTTGTGTTATTATGCAGCGATTGTAGTCGAATTTTCTTTATCGTTGGTGAACCTTATCATATTTTCGGCAAAGATTCCATAGCCCATGGAGGGGTCATTGACAAACACATGAGTAAGCGCAGCGACGAAAGCGCCGTTCTGTATGACAGGGCTTCCGCTCATACCCTGCACAATCCCTCCTGTGCGCTCAATTACTCTGGGATCTGTAACTCTTATAATCAGATTGCGTGTCGGTGCTGACGCATCGTAATTGATTTGTTCTATCATTACATCATACAGGCAGGGTTTGTCATCTCCCGGCAGAGTGGTCAGCATTTTTGCTTTTCCCTCCTGAAGTTCCTGCTTCATTGCAACGCGTGCTACAGTCATATCATCTGTCGGTGCAAGATATTGCCCGTAAACTCCCGAATCACAGTTTACGGCAACCGTGCCAAGCCTGCTCTGACCAAGACTGCCGATCAGTTCTCCGGGCAGCCCTTTGGAACCTGGGGTGACTCCTGTCAGTTCCGCGCTCATCAGGTCGCCGCCGTATATCTGCACCAACGCTCCGGTTTCGTTATCGCATATGGCGTGTCCAAGTCCTCCAAATGAAGAATCGGAGGTTACAAAGGTCAGCATCCCAAGGCCTGAGGAGCTTTCTTTTATCCATAGACCTGCATGCCACATGCCGTCTGATTCAGAGAATACCGGTTTGAGCTGCACTGTCTTTTTTTCTTTCCCGCAGCGTGTTACAGAAAGATCGAGAGGCCGTCCCTCAGAATTGTCCACAGCTGTGAGTATATCATCTGCGCAGCAGGCTTTCTTTCCGTTGATACTGTTAATCACATCTCCCGGTCTGAGCCCACATTCTTCTCCGGGATTGACAAATCCGTTACGGGTATCCACAGGGCTTAGTCCGGCTATAACCAGACCGTCTGAATAAAGCATGATGCCGACAGGCTGACCGCTGAGCTCAACGTATTCGGTGCCGGTTCGTGTGACCTCAATTGTCTTAAGCGGAACAAGTCCGAAAAGCAAAGCCGCCACCGGATAGGTGCTGTCAACGCTGACTGCTGTATCGGCAACTGCTTCGTCAGTGCAAACCAGATCAATATATGGCTTTGAAGCGATGGAAGCCTCACGGGTGCCGGTCACAAAAATACTGTCAGGCAGTGAGGATGCCTCAAGATTTACTGCCGCAGCGCCGGATGTCAAAGCAGCAACGACGCAGGAAAATACTGCAATTTTAAGGTTTTTAATATTTATCACATCCTTTCTGCCGCAATAATAATTTTGCTCAAAGATGAAGATGATATAATGACAAATAAAGCTTTTATGAATCAAATAATGGTGATTGAGCATGTATGTGGGCACGATTATTATGCGGCTTACAAGATTGTTACAGCAGAGTGAATTATTAAAACTGATAACATATTATTAAATTGAATGCGTCTTAATTGTCGAAGAAGGGAAGGATACGAATATAAAAAACCTCCTGTGTGAGCCGGCACAGGAGGTAAATGCATTATTCCATTTCGGGGTTGTAGAATCCGTCAAGCTCGTCGTCGCTGAAATCAAAATCAATATCCGAACGTTCGCCGGTCAGGAATTCCTCGGTAGTCATGGTGTTTTCTTCGTTTTCGTCATCTATGCGTTCGACAGGAAGTCTGCCGCACACCTCCATTACATTTCCGCTCATCCAGAGCTGAGGATGTAACCGGACAGTATAGCCGCATCCGGGCTCACAGGGCCAGTCAACCGGTTCGGCTTTCGGGAGCCCGTAGCGGGAAAGCAGCATTGATATAATACCGCCATGGGTCATTATCACGCAGGAGGTCGTTCCGGTTTTCATAAGACCGCTGACAATCTGCTCAAAGGCAGAGCAAACACGCGAGGCAAAATGCTCACCGGATTCTCCGTCCGGTGGTGCTACCGATGCTCCGCCGGATATCCATTCGGAAAAGCTTGGAGATTTTTCAAGTTCCTTTGCTGTCATGCCTTCAAAGAGTCCGAAATCACACTCGCGCAGGTCTTCAATCGGCAACTGAACCGCGTTGGGATAGATAATGGACATCGTTTCAGTGCACCGCTTCATCGGGCTTGTGATAAAGGCCGCTGCACCGGGGTACTCATAATTTTCGCAAAGCTGTTTAATTGCATTTTTTCCCTCATCAG
>JAZUOR010000119.1:0-2263 GCA_045604745.1 Acutalibacteraceae bacterium
TTGCCGACACCGGGAGGGCCTACAAGACAAATGATCTGACCCTTGATGTCGGGAGCCAGCGCACGTACGGCGATGAACTCAAGAATGCGCTCCTTGACCTTCTCCATGCCGTAATGGTCGCGGTCAAGCTTTTTTGCTGCAGCGGCAACATCAAGCCTGTCCTTTGTATAAACACCCCAGGGAAGAGAAAGGCACATGTCAAGATAGTTTCTCTCAACAGAGGCTTCATGCGAACCGGAGGGCAGCTTAGCCAGCTTGTCGCAGGATTTGAGCAGCTGCTCAGCCTGCTCTTCGGGAATGTCCATGATCTGAATCTTTTCCCGGAATATATCGGCATCCTGTGCCGGAGAATCTCCGTCACCCAGCTGGTCGCCTATGACGCGCAGCTGTTCACGAAGGTAATATTCTTTCTGGTTCTTATCTATATTTTCCTGTACTCTGCGGTCTATTTCGTTCTTCAGGGCGAGCAGCTGAAGCTCGCCTTCAAGCACGGAAATGAGAAGCTCGCAGCGTCTTGCGTGGTTGAGCTCGGAAAGGAGCTGCTGCTTTTTTTCACCGGGGAAGGGAAGATTGTGGCTGATGAAGTCAGTGATGGCACCAAGGTCATGAATGGAGCCGAAGGCTTCGACCATGTTCTTGTGAGTCTTTTCGTCTCCGGAACGGGTGTATTTCAGCGTGGCTTCATTGAGCATGCGCCGGAGGGCAGCTTCTTCGGCATCCAGCTCCAGAGGGTGCTCGGTGCACTCGCTGGCAAAGCCGATGAGCATGCCGCCCTTGTCAAGTATTGCGGTGACAGAAGCGCGGCAGAGGCATTCCACGCGGATGCGCAGAGCGCCGGAGGACGGATGATTGACCACCTGTTTTATAGAGGCAATAACGCCGATTTTATTCAAATCCTCCGCAGCGGGTTCGTCAACGGAGGGGTCGTTCTGCATGGTTATAAAGACTTCCTGACCGCCATCCACTGCGTGTCGAACAGCCTTTATTGAAAGAGGACGTACCATGTCGAGCTGCTGGGCAACGCGCGGAAAAAGCACGGTGTCACGCAGAACCACTACGGGCATGGGACCTCTTTTGGGATTATTGTTCATGGGTTGCTCCTGAAAAGTAGTGAAATAAATTAGATGTATTAAATAAGCGTACACCGGGGCGAAGTGAAAAACAACGCCCCGGCAGATATAATATTGATGGAATTATGCCGTGCCGGACGGCGGAAGAACAGAATCTTCGCCGCTGTCAATGGCGGCACTTTTTTTGCGCTTTATGCGCGGTTCAGCCTCTCCGCGGACACATTCGGAAGTGATGGTCACCTTTTGAACTGTCGTGTCGGAAGGCACTGAGAACATGAGGGGAGTAAGCAGATTTTCGACCACTCCGCGCAGTCCGCGGGCACCGGTTTTCTGCTCAAGAGCCTTTTTGGCAATCTCCTCAAGGGCAGCCGGCTCAAAATCGAGGGCAACACCGTCAAGCTTGAAAAGAGCGGTATACTGACGGAGTATTGCATTTTTGGGCTCGGTCATGATCTTGATGAGAGCGTCGCAGTCAAGGTCGTTCAGAGAAGTGAAGACCGGCAGACGGCCGACGATTTCCGGGATAAGTCCGAAGCGGACAAGATCCTGTGGTATAGCCTTGCCGATGAGCTCGCTGTAGGCTGCGTCTCCCTTGGTGTGGAGCGGTGCTCCGAAGCCGAGGGAGGAATTGCCCACACGCTTCTCTATAATGCGCTCGATGCCGTCAAAGGCACCGCCGCAGATAAACAGAATGTTGGTGGTGTTCACCTGAATGAACTCCTGCTGGGGATGCTTGCGTCCGCCCTGAGGCGGGACATTGGCAACTGTGCCCTCAAGTATCTTGAGAAGAGCCTGCTGGACGCCCTCGCCGCTGACATCGCGGGTAATGGAGGGATTTTCGGATTTGCGGGCGATTTTGTCGATTTCGTCAATATAGATGATACCGGACTCGGCACGCTCAATATCCCAGTCTGCAGCCTGAATAAGGCGAAGCAGAATGTTTTCGACGTCTTCGCCTACATAACCCGCCTCTGTGAGCGTGGTGGCATCAGCTATGGCAAACGGGACATCAAGGATCTCGGCCAGAGACTGGGCAAGCAGAGTCTTGCCGACGCCGGTGGGGCCGAGCAGAAGCACATTGCTCTTCTGCAGCTTGATGTCACTGTCCGACATAGAACTGCGGATGCGTTTATAGTGATTGTAAACAGCCACGGAAAGCGCGATCTTGGCAGCGTCCTGACCAATGACATGCT
>JAZUOR010000120.1:0-2232 GCA_045604745.1 Acutalibacteraceae bacterium
ATAATGCTGTGTCTGGCATTATTATTGACTGCTCCCTTGATCAGCTGAGCGCGGCCTGTTCTTTCGAAGCTGGGTGCTGTTTCGGCGCGCTCATAACGCTCCCTCGGCTTGCTGCTGACAGTCGGTGCGTCAGTCTCGGAAAACGAGGCCTGCTTTTTATTTCTTGTGAACCTGCTTTCGGTCTTATCTTCCTGCCTGACATTGTCCCATGCGTCGTTTGACGCTGCCGATGTCGAATTGGATGCAGCCTCCCAAGTCTCAGTTGTCTTTTCGGCAGATTTTTTTGCAGAACGACGCGGCTCAAAGGCGGCACGTCCCCTTGAGGATTCGCTCTTGTTCGCTGAAGACGGATTGTTGTCCATTAATTGAACACTCCTTTGCTATCTGAAAATGCGGAGAAACCGCAACGCCTCAGGATGTACCTGATATTTTTTCAGGCTCTTTGCCGGAAGATCAAAATTCGGCATGCGGTTTGTCATGTTGTGACTGTCACTCCCAAGGACAAACGGCAGCTGCATTTTAATCATCCGGTCAACCACCTTGCGTCCGCCGCGAGACTTAAACGCTTCGTTGTTGACTTGAAAAAGCACTCCGCGCATTGAAAATATCTGCTCGTAATCATCTTTTGAGAACAACTCATGATATCTGTCCACATGGGCTATTACCGGAATCACGTCGTTTTCGCATGCTATGTTCATTATTTCGTCAAGCATCCACAGCGCAAACGGCCTATACGGCAGCTCAAGCAGCAGATAATTGCTGAACTCATAGCACAGCGCTCTGAGTCCGTCGGTTTCCGACAGGCCATATTCCAGCGCCACTTCTGCCCCAAGAATAACCATGTCGGCAGCTGCCTGGCCCGCCTCTCTGCACAGAGCGTCGAAAGCTTCCTTCCTGCGGCGGCAAAAAGCTCTCACGTCATCACGGTGACCTCTGAAATGGGGTGTTGCCGCAACAGTGTCAACTCCCTGAGATGCCAGTGTTTTCAGAATCGCTATGCTTTCCTGAACATTCCTTGCGCCGTCATCTATTCCGGGCAGCACGTGCGAATGGCAATCTGTGGTAAACAATGCCGGATCAACCCCTTGTCAATCAGTTTGAGTAATTGCCATAGCCGTAGCCGTATCTGTAGTCGCCATATCCGCTGCTCATTTTCTTGGAGTCGGTCAGAATCAGCCCAAGCAGATTGCTTCTGGAAACCTCAACCTTGCCAATTGCTCTGTTGAGGTCGCTGTACTTGGTTCTGCCTTCCCGCACCACGAGCACGATTCCGGCAGCATGCTTCGACACAAGCATTGCATCCGCAACTATATTTATCGGCGGTGTATCAATGAAAATGTAATCGTAGAAATTTCCCATGCGCTTGAGCAGCTTGCCCATGTTGTCCGAGCCGAGCAGTTCAGACGGGTTCGGAGGAATGGGGCCGCCTGTAAGCAGATCCATGCCCGGACGCACATCCTTGAGCACAGCATCGCTGAGCACATCTATTCCCGCAAGCACCTTGGAAAGACCTCTCTTGTTGCTTTTCTGGAATATCTTATGCAGCGTCGGGTTACGAAGGTCGCCTTCAATAAGCAGAACGCGCGCGCCTGTCTGTGCCATGGATATCGCCAGATTGACCGCCGTCGTGGATTTGCACTCATTGGGCAGCGAGCTCGACACGGCAACAACCTTTCTGTCCGAAGTAGACAGCGAAAACATAAGGTTGGTACGTATCATGTTATATGCCTCGGCAACCACAAACGGCGAGCTTTTGCTGAGGATGGTATAATCCGTGAGCAACTTGCTGTTTGTGACGTTGTTTGCCGAAGAAATCTTTTTGTTCGCCTTCTGCACAGCACGGGGTATCCTGAGTTCCTTGATGCTAAAGAAGTCCGGAACGGCGCCAATGATGGGCGCATCGCTCTTGTCAGCAAGCTCCTGCTCGCCATTGATTATGTTGGTAAACATCTCCATGAGGATATATGCCACCATCGCAAAACCAAAGCCTGCGACAAAGCCGGCAAGGGTATACAGTGTGGTGTTCGGGGACGACGGATGACCGTTGGGCTTTGCATTGGTCAGCACACGAACCGAACCGCCGTTAAACACATCCCTGATAATCTCAGGAGCAACAGCGGCATAGCCGTCACATATCTTTGCCGACAGCTCAGGGTCGGGAGTCTCCGCTGTAATGCGAAGCACCTCTGTGTTGTCCAGTGCAGAGAATCTTGTCATGCCCAGCAAATTCTC
>JAZUOR010000121.1:0-2621 GCA_045604745.1 Acutalibacteraceae bacterium
CGCCTATTCCGGCTCGGTCCCCTATGAGATCACCAGTGTACGTATTGACGCAAAGGCAAGCTCTGCCGGTGCCATCGTTTCCGGACTGGGTTCAAAAGACCTTTCGGTCGGTCTCAACAATTTTACCATCACCGTTCTTGCCGAAAACGGTACTATGAAGGAATATGGCATCATAATTGATCGCCAGCTCCAGACAGCAGATACCAGCGCTACAACGGATACCACCACTATCCCTACGGAAATGACCGCTGCACTTCTGACCACAACCACTCCGCCGCCGGTCATAACCACTACTTTTCCCCACCCTGACAGCAGCACACCCATTGATGACCAGAAGGATGTATCCGCAACTGACGGTGTTCTGCAGATAGTTGGCATCGTTTTTGGCGAGATCGCATTGTTCTTTTTCGGTTTCCTTTCCGGTTTCTTTGTAGACAAGAATCTGCGCCGCAAGGGCGAGCGTCTTGATTACGACGACGATGAGTACTACGAAGAGGACGACGAGGATTATGACCGCGGGCACACCGTTTACACCCCGGTCGATCCCATGTATCAGGACGGAGCCTATTCCGGTATGCCTCAATTCACCGATCCGCAGCTCATACAGTATAACCAATATACGGACGGTTCGATTGCTCCTGAGAACGCTGACACCACCTTCCAGCCCTTTCAGCAGAGCGGACAGGTGATAGCTGCACCCATGCAGGGCATGCCTCTTCCCGGTCAGCCTCTCCCGAACGGAGCGGTACCAAACTCTCCCTTTGACCCGCAAATGGGACAATTCCAGCAGATGTACCCTGAAGACGGCTACAACTCAAATTACGACGATCCTTATTATCACTGATCCTGATTTGCATCAACTGCATTTTCCGCGGCTCACTGCTCTTGCGGTGAGCCGCAAATATTTTTCCGGAGGTATTTTCATGCTCCGACGACCCGTTGGCATATACATTCACATACCATTCTGCGACGGCAAATGTCCATACTGCGATTTTTACTCAGTTGCTCCCTCTGAAGACCTTTGCGACCGCTACTGTACCGCTCTTGAGCGGCAGATGGAACAATACCGCGGTATAGAAGCCGACACCGTTTATTTTGGAGGAGGCACTCCTACTCTGCTTGGTGCTGAAAGGCTTTGCCGCCTGATAAACTCGGTAAAGAAAAATTATATTATTGATAATAATGCCGAGATTACCTTTGAAATGAATCCGCGTACAGCCGATTCCGGCATGCTGCGCAAGCTGCGCGATGCAGGTTTCAATCGCGTATCCATGGGCGTACAGTCGGGTATCGACAGCGAGCTTGCCGCACTTGGACGGCGGCACACTATTGCTGATGCCCGCAGGGCGGCAGCCGATGTACGGGCTGCCGGCTTTGACAACCTTTCCCTTGACCTGATGCTGGGCATTCCTGAGCAGACTGCAGAAAGCCTTGAATGCTCACTTAACGAGGTGTGCGCTCTTGAACCGGAGCATATTTCCGCGTATATGCTTAAAATTGAGCCGGACACACCCTTCGCACAGCACGACTTTGGCACCAGTCTTGCCGACGATGATATGCAGGCAGAGCTGTACGAGTTCGCTGTGCGTCTGCTGGCGGACAAAGGCTATGAACGCTACGAAATATCAAACTTCGCTCTGCCCGGTCGGGAGAGCCGACATAATCTTCACTATTGGAACTGTGATGAATATCTTGGTTTTGGTCCGGCAGCGCATAGCTTTTTCCGCGGTCGCAGATTCTGCTATCCGAGGAACATCGACAGCTTTATCTCCTGTCCGGAAACATCCGACGATGGTCCGGGAGGCGACGAAGAAGAATATGTAATGCTGCGCCTGCGGCTGAGCGAAGGAATAACTCAGACCGGCTGGCACGAGAAGTTTGATTCCGATATTCCGGAAATCTACCACCGCCGCGCTTTGGCATTGACAACTGCCGGACTGCTGATCGATGATGAGCAGGGCATACGTCTCAACGGCAGAGGTTTTCTTCTTTCCAACGCCGTCATCTGCCGCCTACTCGGCGAATAAGCACCTGAATTGCGCATTTTACGGATAATAAGAAGCAAACAGAAAAAAATATTGACTTTGCAATAATACACTGCTATAATATTTCAGGTTGTGGATACGCAACCTTTTGTCCGCGTTTTCGGACAAAAATCTCTTTGCCTCCCCTGAGGAGGCCATATGTCCATAAGGAGGTGCAAATCAATGGCAAACGAGATCCTGACCTATGCTTATGAATCCATTCTGGTGGTTTCCTGCAAGCTGGGCGAGGAGGAGCAGAAGGCAGTCATCGAGAAGTTCCGCAGCATGATCGAAGCCAATGCTACTCTCGAAAGCGTTGACGAGTGGGGTGTGCGCAAGCTGGCCTATCTCATCAACAAGGAGAGCGAAGGCTACTACGTTCTGTTCAACTTCACCGCCAAGGCTGACTTCGTCGCTGAACTCGAGCGTGTTTACAACATCACCGACGGTGTTCTGCGCTCCCTCGTCGTCAGACGCAACGCCTGATCGGAGGGTCACGAATGCTTAACAGTATCATTCTGATGGGTCGGCTGGTTGCTGATCCCGAGCTTCGTACCACCACCAGCAACATCCCCGTTTGCTCGTTCCGTATTGCGG
>JAZUOR010000122.1:0-3660 GCA_045604745.1 Acutalibacteraceae bacterium
TAGGTCATGGCATCACCGCCGGATCCGGAAGAGCCGGCTGCAATGGAGTATGTTCGTTTGAACGCCCGGTAAATGCCGGGAGTTATCTGTGCCCAGGTGTCGACGTTGACAATATCCCGTCTGGCATCGGATCCTATCAGCTCACGCTCGGCAATTTTGATGAGCGTGGAGATCACCGGGTTGTTGCTATGGGCATCGAAGGAGTACGCGATGGCGGGAGCATAACCGACGACATCGGAGAATTCCGCAGGCTCATCGAAATGCCGATATCTGTATTCCATAGCGTTTTTGGTCTCTGACAGCGAGGTAAAGCCCTCGCCGATAAGAGCCCACACCTGCGCACCGCCATAGCCGACATCCATCCATGACTGCCACTGATCGCGCGTTATTATTCCGTTCATCGTGCGACACCTCACTTTTCCAGCCATATCCGGTAGATTTTTGCGGTCGCGCCGGACGAGGAATTGATCTCCAGAGTCCAGAGCGCAGCAATAAACAGCGACTGATTCTGCAGGCCTGAGACGTCAAAATATATCGTGTGTCTTGTGTTTGCTGTCGGTGCAACAAAATCGCCAGTGACATACGAATATGACGTGATTGCCTTGGTTTTTGAGGTGTAGAGAGCGATCCTCATCTTGGCTTTGTTGCTGGTCGTGCTTGAAGAAAATTCCACGCCGATGCGGGAATATCCGGCAAAGGGAACTGCCGACTGCGATACAGCTGCCGTTCTGCGGGTAGCGGTCAGACCGGCGGTCGATTTATTGTAAATTTCCAGATACCCAGCCTGTGCCGTCACGGTACCGACGTTGCCGTCTTTCGCAAGCGTCGCGGCCCAGCCGCCGGAAAAGGCGTTGTACTGGCTGCCGTCCCGATACAGCCAGCGCTTCCCCGATCCGATGCCCATGAGTCGCCTGCGCACATCAAACAGGTTCATCAGGTGACCTCCTGTGCGACGACGACGCCGTCCTTTACGGACATTTCCCATGTCTGGTTCACGCCGAAGACGGGAGCTTCGCCGATGTATTTTACAGAACTGGGCATAGAGACGGTCGGTGCGGACTCACCGGTGGAAAACCGCAGCCATGAATGGAACACACCGGCAGGGAACTGCAGAACAAGAGACGTGATACCCGTTCCCCGGTATTCGGTGTTGTCCGCCAGTACGTAGGTGTCGCCGTTGGACAGAGTAATTGAACGCACCGTAGACTGTTTTCCGTTAAGAGCATCCGTGATGACCCGGTTACTCACCGCATTGTCACTGGTAGAGGACAGGGCTGAGTCAACGGACACCTGCGCTCCAGCAATACCGCAAAATTCGGAATTGGTCCGGAGATCTGTAATCATGGACGCTGCCATCTCTGCCGATCCTGCCGGGATATCGACGCGGGCAAGGGCGAGCTCATAGATGTTCGCCGTGCGGGTCGGTGCAGCAGCGCCCTGTGCAAACTGCAGGGATATCGAACGATCCTGAACGTCCAGCCGCAGCACGACCAGACCGGAGCCGCTTACCGGCAGCTGTGCAGCCGCTTTGTCATAGCAGAACCGTCCCTCAATGACAGCAGCACCGGCGGCAACATTGACCGACATTCCGGTTCCGGCGGTGACAGCAAACCCGCCGCCGGCAACGCCGTTTTGAGTGATCACCGAAAACAGTTCGGCAAAATACTCGTCACCTACCGAGCGGTCGTATACCGTCTCTCCATGCTCATTTACTGAGACCTCTGCCGCAAACAGTCCATATTTCATCATCCGTATCGCCTCCTGATGTAATCGGGCACTGTCAGAAATCCCTCTCCGAAGCGGGCGACCAGTGCCATGTCGCCGTCCTCCCAGTCTTCCTCTATTTCGAGGATCCTGGCGTCGAGGGTGATGTTCAGATCGGTGTCGATCACGGTACAGAAATCTCCGAGATCATAGTCGATCGTGTAAACGAGATTTGCCCGCGGATCGATGTCAACGTCGAATTTCTCGACGGACTTATATCGGGCGAGTTTTTCCGCTCCCTTTTCGTCCAGAGCAGCGGCATACTCTTCATCGGTCATGTCGTCGCTCTTGCGTACCGACGTGCTGACAAACAGCTTTCGTGCAGCTGCTCCGCCGGTCTGATCGACGACGCGGAATATTCGCGCGTCTTCAGGCCCTCCGGCGACGACAGCATAGTTGCGCATGTCCTTCCGGTTTATGGAATAGTCTGCTCTGAGCAGGTTCTCCCAGTTGCATGAGAACACCGCCCATGAGTTGGCGTCCTGCTCCTGCCGCCGGTCCCTGCCCTGCCACACGGAGAACAGTAGCTGATCCGAGGCGTAGTCATAGGTGATTCGCGGGGCGTATTCCTGCGAATTGAGCAGCTCATAAACGTATTCGCAGACGTTTTCGCCCAGCAGTGCTGCGCTGACCGGCGTGCCGCGTCCGGCGTCTGCAACCGCAGCCCTCGGCAGTTCCGGAAAGAACACCGACACAAGATCATCGGCAATGCGCTCCGGCGATATGTCGGTGTACTCGCGGGCGGGATAGATGATCTCCGAGTCAAGCAGCGCTTCGAGAAAACGCCCCTTGAGCACCACGGTGCCGTCGCGCTTGCTGAAAGATTCCACCATGCCGGTTTCCGGACGGTCATGCCGGTAAACGTAGGCTGTGCGCAGCATGTCAGCTGCATGTGCCATGCTGCAGTGCAGCTCGAAGTCACCCGGCTCGTTGTATTTACGTCTCCAGATCAGACTGTTGAAGTCGTCCAGAACGGCCACGGGCATGAAGGAGTCGTCAAGAAGGTACAGATCCATGACTTACACCCCCAGATACAAAGGCGTATAAAACAGGAACATGGACATATTGTTATATCCGTCATCCGCGCTGTAACGCACCCCGTTTGCTCCGACGCTGAGACCGAAAAACGTTGATGCCCGGTCGAGCCGATGCATAATGTTCTCTCCGTTGAGGCGTACTGATTTTGCCTTCGTTTCGGTGGATATCTCGATCACGTCTCCGGATGAGAACGAGCCGAGCAGTCTGATGTATTCTCCGGTGCCGGTGTTTATTATACCGGGAGCCGTGACCGGGCCGTTGATCTCGATGCGCGCCCGCAGGCCGCAGGCGACATCGCCGGCGTTGGTGAGGGAAACGTTCTGTCTCTGGGACAGGGCTGCGACCACAAAGCCCGAAGGCGGGACCACAAACGGCATCACCACTTTGTCGAGGTGCTGGGCGATGTCCTCGCCAAAATCGTCAGGGTCGCGGAAATACGGCAGCGGGCAGGCTATCGTCAACGTGATGCGGGAGGGCTGATACATGTTCTCCTCCTCGATGCGAGGTTCGAGCATGCGCCCCGTTGTCCAGCGCGTGACGCCCTCGCGGGTGACGGTGACAATAGTGTCCTCGTGCGGCCGGAGCATATGTATCATCCGGCTGCGCAGCTCCTCGGCATTCTCAAAGCCGGTGTGGGTAGTTATGGTCAGAGTGCGCTGCGAGATGCGTGCTCCGGAAATATAGCCTCCGTCGAGACTGCCGTTGCTCTGGATGTCAACGTCGAATTCGGCTGCGGCAATACCGGAGATGCCCAGCAGTGGGAGATCACCGCCGGTGCCGATGGTGATTTTCTTGCCCGCACATTCCAGCTCTACAAGCAGAGTTTTTCTCATGTTATTTCACCTCAAGCGCCGAACG
>JAZUOR010000123.1:0-6009 GCA_045604745.1 Acutalibacteraceae bacterium
TCCTTGGCTCACAGAACGACATGGCTAGATCCGACTTCTTTGCCAGCAGGATGAAGCCCGTGGAGAGGATAAGAGCGGCGATCACCGGCTGCACTCCCTGCACAAAGCCCTTGAAGAGCCGGTGACCGGTGAGGTTTCTGAGCACCGAGGCAATGAGCAGGATGATGAGAAAAGACGGAAGTGTCACGCCGGCTGTGGCGGCTAAGCTGCCGATTATTCCGCCCTGCACCGAGCCGATGTAGGTGGCCATGTTGACGGCAATGGGGCCGGGTGTGGACTCGCACAGGCCGATGAGCTCAAGAAACCGGGCCTCGTCCAGCCAGCCGTGCCTGAGCACCGTTTCCTCAATCAGAGGAATCATGCCGAAGGCGCCGCCAAAGCAGAAAAGGCCTATCTTGAAGAACTCAAGAAAGAGAATGAGCCAGATCATTTACCCTCACCCTCCTTTGCTTTACCAGCGCCGAAAACGCCGTACAGCAGAATGCCGGTAAGACCTCCGGCGAGGATGAAGAATATGGAGCTGAAGGAAATCGAAAGCAGCTCAAAGGCTATCATGCAGCCGAAGACCGCGCAGAAAAAGAAAATCGGCACCGGTCGGCGGCGCAGCTTCTTCAGCATGTCAAAGCCGGCCCTGAGAATGAGAAAGGCCACGGCGCACTTGATGCCGGTAAAGGCGTAGGCGACGTATTTGTTGGCCATGAAGCGGTCGAGAAACAGGGAGATGACGTAGATGATGACCAGTGAGGGCAGCACCACGCCGAGGGTAGCGGCAGCGCTGCCCCAAAAGCCCTTTTTCTTATAGCCCACATAGGTGGCAAGGTTGATGGCGATGGGGCCGGGTGTGGACTCGGCAATGGCTATGACCTCGGTCAGCTCCTCGTCGGTCAGCCAGCCCTTGCGCTCCACCACCGTCTCCTTTATCTGGGCGATCATGGCGTAGCCGCCGCCGAAGGTGAAAAGACCAATTTTCAGAAAGGTCAGAAACAGCGAAAGGGTCATGTTACTCGGCTGCTTCCTCTGCGGCTTCGGAAGTCTCCTGAGCAGCGTCGGAGATCTCGCCCTCAACAGCCTTGCGGTCGTCGTTGGCGCGCAGATAGTCAAGAATGAAGATAAGTCCTACACCCAGACCGATCATCAGAATGGACCAGAACTGGGAGGGAGAAATGAAGCCCAGCAGAGTGCCACGGTAATCGCCGCGCAGGAACTCGATGCAGAAGCGGAAGATGCCGTAGGCGATGAGGTAAAGGCTCATGTTGTACTTGAAATCCTTCTTGAGCAGCAGATAAGAGCACACGCCGAACATGATGAACAGGAATGCGGCCTCGTACAGCTGGGTGGGATGGACGGGAGCGGGCAGTCTGGGGAACTGCACACCAAGGAAGCTGTCGGTCTCCTTGCCGTAGCAGCAGCCGGCAAAGAAGCAGCCTACACGACCGAAAGCGTGGGCAATGAGGATGCCGCAGGGGATGATGTCCAGCGCGTCGATGAGCTTGTTGTTATAGCGCTTGCGCATGAACCAGTACACCAGCAGGAACACCGCCGTGCCGCCGATAAGGCCGCCGATAAAGGTGATGCTGCCGTTGAAGCGGAAGCCCTGGGAGGGATCCTCGATGAAATCGTACACGGCCTGAAACAGTGCCGCCGAGCCGAAGCCGGCAAACACGGCGAAAATGCCGTTGTAGAAGATGAAGTCGGAGAATTTCTGCTCAATGCCCTTGAGCTTGCAGTAATAATTGAGCACGCCGAAGCAGCAGAGAATACCGATGGCGACCATAACGCCGTACATGTGAACGGTTGCAAAAATGGGATCAGGCAGCATTTTTTGTTTCCTCCTTGATTTTGGGTGGTGTATGGGTGTGCGGCGTTGAGAAAAGCATTGCCGCACGAAATTATGGACTAATACCGCAGGGACATATTCCCTGTCCGCCGCGTCGTTGCCGGTGTGTGTACTCACTCAGGGGTGAGGTGCCATTGCGGAACAGCACGAAGAGGGTCTACTTCTGCTTGATGTCAAAGGTTATGGCAAGAGCCTCGGCGTAGGCGCGTCCGATGGCCTCGTGGCTGTTGATGATCCACTGGCCGGTCAGCTCGTTGTCGTGGAAGTCGGTCTCGGCAAGGACGGTGACCATGCCCAGGTTGTAGGGGTCACGCACCTCGGCGTAGCCCACGCCGCCGAAGGAATCCAGAGCCGGATACATCTGCTTGTGCAGGGTGCAGTTCTTCGGGGCTATGGCGTTGAGCCGGTCAACGATGGTCTGACCGAGATTCTTGCTCCGTCCGGAGGCGTTGCAGTAGTAGCTGCTGGCGCCGTAGTGGACGTCAGCGGTGCCGGTGGCGTTGGAGTGGATGGCAAGGTACACGTCCGCGCCCAGCTCCAGCGCCTCAAAGGCGCGCTCGCGCAGCTCCAGCTCCGGAGTGGCGGTGTACACGATGCAGTTGTATTCCTCCTCCAGAATGCGGTGGGTCACCGCACCCACGGCCTCCATCTGCTCCTTCTCGGTGGTCTGCTGGTTCCAGAAGAAGTTGTTGTCCTGTCTGGAGGGAGAAAGATAAATGACGATGGGTGCCTCGTCGGTGTATTCGCGGGTGGCAAGAGTGCCGCACTTGTTGGTTATGACAACATCCTCCCGGCTGATCCAGCCGATGGTGCCGTCGGTCAGCTCCACGCGGAACCAGCGTGAGCCGTCCGAGCCGGAACGTTCACCGATGACGCGGCATTTGGTGTCCCGCTTCAGCTCGCCCAGCCGGTCGTACTCCGGACCGGAATAGGAGTGCATGGACGTGGACTCAACATCCACACGCACAGTGCGCTTGAGGTAATAATAGGGATAGCAGGGCAGCTCGTCGGAATAGTCGCCGAAGAACTGCAGCTCACCCAGAGTGGCGTAGGCGCGCACCTTGTATCGTTCCGCGTATTCGGAAAGTCCGGCAATGGTGTATTCCGGTTCGGTGACGGTCGCCAGCAGATAGTATTCGTTCCGGTGGCAGCTGTAGGCGTAGAGCTCGTAGCCTGCGGCACGCTCGGCGGGCTGCCACGAAAGGGTGTAGGCGCCGTCTGCCGCGGTATACTGATCCACCTTCTGCACCTTGGAGGGCAGGGTGACGGCAGTGACAACAGGTGAAAACTCACCGTAGCTGATGCCGCCGCTGTGACGCAGGAAGCCGCGCACGCGATAGCTGCACACGTTGACCGACTCAAGGCCGGATATCTCATAATAATTGTTGCCGCACTGACTGAGCAGCTCGGTTATCTCGCCGGTGTCGGCGTCGGCGCGGTACAGCTCAAAGCCGGTTACCGCCGAGTCCACCTCCCAGTTGAGCACGTAGCCACTGTCGGTGGTCTGGCCCTGAACAAGGTCGTGGACCGGTCTGGGACTGGAGGCAGCAGTGAACTTGTCCGACCATCTGCCGTACTGGCGTTCCTCGCCAAGGTCAATGTAGGGGCGCATGCGGAAGGTGTATTCGGTGGAGGCCTCGGCGACGGGAATGGTTATTTTTGCCTCGTGGGCGTCACCGCACTGTTCATAGCGGAACCATGAGCCGGTCTTCTGCTCAATGATGTAGCCGTCGGCACCCTGTGCAGGAGCCCACTCAAGGGTGATGCTGCCCTGAGTGGATTCAAGATGCTCCAGCGGACCGGCAGCGCACATGGTGGTCTTGGCGATTATGGAGCGGGCGTCGTCCTGCTCGGTGTATTCCCCTGTGCCGTCGGTGCAGTAGGGGGATATGATGTATTCTGCCCATGTGCCCTGTGCAAGGCCGGTGATGGTGGCCTGACTGAGGGGCACGGTCTTTATCAGCACCGGCTCGCCCGACTGCTCGGCACGATAGATCCGGTAGCCTGCCACCGCCTCCACCGGATCCCAGTCAAGGCGGACCGAGCTGCCGGTGGCAGAGGTCTGGCGAAGGTTGCTGACCATAGGCAGCGAGCGGTTGACGGCGAAGAAAGCGCCGCCGTCGGTGGGGCGCAGAAAGAACACCGCAGCCCCTGCGCACAGAATTCCGGCGATAACGCCCAGAACGGTAAGCAGTATCATTTTTGCGTTGACTTTGGGGCGTTCGGGCGGCTCAAACCACCCGTCGTCCTCCGGCAGGGGAGCGTATGAGCGGCTGTTGTTTCTGCCGGAGGGACGCTCTGAGTACTCCGGTCGTCCGTATGGCTGAGCCTCACGCTGACCGGCTGCCCTGCGCGGCTCCGGCTGACCGTGCTGCGAGCCGAAGCGCTCGCGCACCGCCTGAGCCCGTCCGCCCTGCTGCTCCTGAGCCATCGGCCGTCCGCTCCGCTGTTCGGGCGGGAAATAGCCTCGGCCGGGCGACATGGGACGTCCGCCCTGAGGAGGACGCTGCCGTTCGCTGCGGGTGAAGTCATCCCGCGGACTGTAGCTTTCGCGGGCAGGGGCCTGCCGGCGTCCGGTGCCGAAGAATTCGTCAAATTCCTGTCCCTTATCACGATTGAATGCCATAACTGTGCTTCCTTTGCTCCGTCCGCGGTTGAATTTCCGGACGGCTGTGGTATAATGCTAAATAATATGTATCATCCCAGAGGGTAGAACACCGGCTGACGGTCGCGGTAATAGACCGCCTCGGTGAAGCCGGCGGCAAGAGCCTGTCGTGCGCCCAGCTCAAGACCGGCGGCAAACTGCTCCTTTTTGTGGGTGTCGCTGCCCAGAGTGATGTACTTTCCGCCCAGCTCGCGGAATCTTCGCACAAGGCGGGTGTCGGGCATCAGAAAGCCGTTTTTCCGCCGTGCACCTGAGGTGTTTATCTCAAGCGCCTTGCCGCGCTGGGCAAGGGTGGTGAGAATCTGGTCGTATTTGTGCTCGTAGCGCACCATGTCCAGCTCCACACGCTCCCGTCCGTAGATGTAGCGCAGGGGATAGGTGAGGTGGGCAAGGGAGTCAAAGTCGCTCCGCTCGACCATCAGCAGCACCTCGTCCAGATATTCGTCGTAAACCTTCGCCGGGTCGCAGGAGCCGTCGGTGTATTTCATGTAATAAAAATCAAGGCCGTCGCGCAGATAATGGATGGAACCCAGCACGATGTCATAGCGGGAATTTTCCAGCACCTTCTTTGCCATGTCCGGGCTGTATTCCGGCTGACCCAGCTCCACGCCCACCAGCACGTTGAAGCCCTTGTCCCGTGCTCTCTGAGCGTCCCGCACCGACTGCTTCATCGTGCGGTAGCTCCACAGCTTCTGCTTGCCCTGCGCGTTTATTTCGCAGTGGTCGGTGATGGCAATGCCGCCAAGACCGGTTTTTTCTGCCTGCTGTCCCAGCCAGAGCGCTCTGGTCTTTGCGTCAAAGGAGCGGTGGGTGTGGGTGTGGCAGTCTACGATGCGGCTCAGATCCATAACAAACCTCCGAAAAGGACATCCTGTCCGAATTTTATATTATACTATTATATCATACTTTGCTCCGCCGCACAACCGGTGGTGCAGCAAAAGAAAGGACTTTTCACAATGAAAAAGCACAACACCGGTGAGAGCACCGTCTTTGAATACACCAGCGAGGACATCCGTCAGGGACGTGTGAAGGTGGAAACACCGGAGCGGGAGAAAAAGGGCATCGGCGCAGGACTGTATTTCCTGCTGGTGCTTCTTGCCGCCATAAGTCTGTCGGTGTGGTTCATATTTTCCGCCATTGACCGGGTCAACGAAGGGCTGATAATGGAAGTGCAGGTAGGTGAGCTCACACCCTACTATCTTGAGGACGGCAGCTATCCCGGCAAATACGCCTCCAACGACTTTGCCGCAGCGGTGACGGTCACCGTCCAGAACCGCTACATCACCAACATCACCCTCGACAGCTTCAAGGGCATCGACACCGCCCGCGCTCAGCTGGTGTTTGACGCGGTGGTACGCGCCCAGTCCTTTGACTTTGCCGACGGCAGCGACGCAGGCACCCAGCCCACCGACCGCGTGCTTATGCTGGCAATAGAGAACGCCATAGACACCGCTCTGGGTGAAGGCGAGCCCGTTGAGATTTCGGAGGTCGTATATGACGCATGAAT
>JAZUOR010000124.1:0-40293 GCA_045604745.1 Acutalibacteraceae bacterium
CCAAGAACGACAGTGTCATACTCCATGAGCTTTGAAACGGCCGCTTTTTTTGTTTCGATACAGTCAAATCCCGTTTCCTCCTGCAGCCACTGTGCGTACTTTTTTGTTGCACCGTACTTTGACTGGTAAATAATAATCCCTTTACTCATTGATGCTCTCTCCTTCGATTTTTTTGATATTCTCTTCTATCTGAATTATGGTGTGTATGGTGGTGCGCAGCTGTTCTTCCGGAATCCCTTTGAACATGGCTGTCATTATGCGGGCGCTCATTTCATCGTTGCGGCTGCAGTATTCCATGCAGTGCGGCGTAAGTAAAACCCGCTGCTTTCGCCTGTCCTCCGGGTCGGACGTTATTTGGACAAAGTCTTTTTTCTCCAGCTTGAGCAGTAGCTGCTTTACGTTCTGGTGGGATGTGCCGATGATTTCCGCCAGTTCTTTTATTGTGGGCGGTGTACGGCAGAGATTTATGCATATGATGGCAAAAAACTGCTTCCAGCTTATCTCCTTCATCTGCCGGTCAGCCATTGCCTGAAAGCGGTTGTCAAACGCACTGAGCAGACCGAGAAGGAAATATGACGATTCTATGCCGGAAAAGTCTACATTTTCGTGCTCAAATATTTCTCTGAAATCCATGCTGCCTCCGATTAAGTAATATATTACCTTATCACAAATAGTAACATATTACCTTTCCTTTGTCAAGTGTTATTATGAAAAAAGAGCCCCGACAAAAAGCCGGAGCCCGTGCATGCATCATTGACTCCGCAGATACATCTGCGAGTCAATGTATTCTTTTTCAGCAAAGCGCAGAAGCTGTTCAAGATCGTCAAATGCGTATTCGATCTCATCGTCAGCGTCGTGATCCCACGAGGTAAAGGCCGGTTCGCCAGAAACCGGCTGCATTCTGCACAGCCAGAAGGCAAAGTATTCATCTGCACCGAAGTGAAAAGCTCTCTCACTTCTGAATGGCTCCTCCACTTCCGAGCACCTGACCGCCTCATCCGGCGTTTCAATATGTCCGAAAGGAAACTCCGCACTGCTGTACAGGGCATAAAACTCCGCAAGCGGTGCCGGTATTTTTTCCGGATACGAATTGGTCTGAGCCGGTCTGAGCGCAACGGCATCGCCGTACTTCTGCTGAATCTCGGCTAAATACTCTGTCACCGCTGTCATGTTACCCCTCCTGCTTTTTCCGCTGGCGGCATTATTTCTGCCTCTTCCTCCTGCTCAAGCCTGCTGATGCTGCGCAGGAAGCCGACAGCAAAGGGTATGCTTACAAGGAACGTGCAGAAATCACTGACAGCCTGCACCAGCTCCACACCCAGCAGACCGAGCATCGGCGGCAGTATCATGACGCAGGGAATAAAGAAGAAGCCCTGTCGGCAGCATGAGAGCAGCACCGCCCTGAGCTTGCTGCCGGTTGCCTGAAAGGTCATGTTGCACACCACGTTGGTGCAAAGAAACGGCAGAGCAATGGCCTGAAATCTAAGAGCACGTGCTCCGATATCGATAACCTTCGGGTCGTCAATGAACAGCGGAATAATGTCGGGAGCAAAGATCAGAGCAACTATACCCAGCGCGGAAAGGCAGGCCGTTCCGACGACGAAGGTAAACGTAAATGCCGTACGTACTCTCCCCCACAGCTTTGCTCCGTAATTATAGCCTGCAACCGGCTGGTATCCCTGACCGATGCCAAGGCCGACACAGAAAATGAGCATGTATATCTTGAGTACTATGCTCATTCCGGACAGAGCTTCGTCGCCGCCGTATTCGCCCGCCTGATTGTTGAGCAGGATGGTGGAAATGCTGGCAAGTCCCTGCCGGCAGAATGACGGAGCCCCGGTGCGCACTGTTTCCCAGAGAGTTCCGATGCCGGAGACAGCGTGTCTGACGCTGACTCTGATAGTGCTCTTTGTGAGCAGCATTATCAGCAGAATCACGCAGGACACGGTCTGACTTATGAGAGTCGCGATGGCTGCGCCGGCAACGCCCATGTCAAACACAAAGATAAACAGCGGATCAAGGGCAATATTCAGTACGCCGCCGGTTGTGATGCCTACCATGGAAAGCTGCGCCTTGCCCTCCGCACGCAGAAGATTGTTAAGCACAAAGGAAGATGCCATTATCGGCGCGCCAAACAGAATGTACGACGCATAATCACGGGCATAGGGCAGCACCGTCGGCGTTGCACCCAGCATGGACATCAGCGGGTTTATGAAGATATAGCCCGCAACGGTCAGAGCCAGTCCGAGCACAACCGCCGCCATGATAGCCGCAGAAGCAAAACGGCTCGCTTTGTCGTAATCCCTGACTCCCAGAGCACGGGAGACTACGCTGCCCGAACCCATACCCAGCGTAAAGCCGAGAGCCTGAATTATTGCCATGAGCGAAAAAACGACACCGACAGCACCGGATGCGCTTTTACCCAGCTGGGAGACAAAGTAGGTATCCGCCATGTTGTAGAGCGACGTGACCATCATTGTTATAATGGTAGGTATGGCCAGCCGTATGATGAGCGGACGAACGGACGACTGTGTCATCAGCCGGTACTGTTTTTCCTGGGCGGACAAACCGGCTGTTGCCTGTGCTTTTGCCATAGAGCATGCGCCTCTTTCAATAGAAGTTATACGGATAACATATTGATTTATTATATACCCCAAATCCGGTCGTGTCTACGAAAAAATCCGGATATATCATCAAAAAGACACCGTATCAGCAATAGGCTGCGGTCAGTTCTTCCCAGTGTGTCAATGCAACTTCCGCAAGCTCCGGGTCATACATAATGCCGATGTTCCGCTCTATTTCCTCTCTGCAGCGTTCAAGCGGCATAGCTTCGCGATATGCTCGCGCAGAGGCCATGGCATCAATTGAATCGCATATAGCGATAATCCGCGCGCCCAGAGGGATTTCCTCGCTCTTTGCGCCATACGGGTAACCCTTTCCGTCATAGCGTTCGTGGTGGTGAAGTATGATGGCAGATATCCTGGCAAAACGCTTTGATTTTGAGAGAATATCAGAACCGATCTGCGGATGGGTGTTCATGACGCTGCGCTCGTAATCATTAAGCCTTGCCGGCTTGAGCAGAATCGAATCCGGGATACCTATTTTTCCGATATCGTGCAGATGGGCGGCAATGTGAATCTCCTGAGTTTCTTCTTCGCTCAGACCGATATATCCGCACAGCATGCAGGCCATATCGCTCACCCGCCGGGAATGATTGCCGGTGTAGGGGTCACGTGCATCAAGAGCGGAGGTGATGCATTCCACCAGCTCATGATATTCATAGGTTTCCTCGCAGCTGCACTGCTGCTTGTCCATTGTTTCCATACTTTCTCCTCCCGCACGGTCAGTACCTGCCGCGCTGCAAAGACAACCGATGCGCTTTTCACGCACCGGTTGTCGCCCATTATTCTTCGCAGCAGGCCTTTATCAACTCAACGGCCTTTTCCACTGTTTCTTCGATGTGCATGCCGCCCGCGTTAAGAATGATGTCCGCATAGCGTTCGTAAAGCGGACTGCGCTCGGCGTAAAGGTCGGCAATGGTCTTCCCCTTCTGCATGGCAACTCCGCGGGTCTTTATGTTGGTCAGCCGACCCTCCAGCTCTTCACAGGGCAAAGATATGTACAGTATGACAGCATCTTTCCCAAGGTGTTCCATGGCTTTCTGCGAATAGACCGCACTGCCGCCGGTGGCTATGACCGAACCATCCTCCTTTATGGCACACAGAGTTGCCTCTTCCTCGGCAAGAAAGGATTCCAGTCCTTTCCGGTCGATTATTTCCTGCAGGCTCATGCCGCTGCGTTTCTGTATTATAAGGTCGCAGTCCACAAAGGTATACTGCATGGCCTTGGCAAGCAGCACTCCAACGGTGCTTTTGCCGCAGCCGGGCATTCCTATAAGAACTATGTTCATGATCTGATACCTCTTTTTGATCAATCGGTTTTCAGCGCACGGATGGAATTGAGCACTGCCAGAACCATTACACCGACGTCGGCAAAGATCGCCGCCCACATGTCAGCTGCGCCAAAGGCACCCAGCACAAGGCAAAGAAGCTTGATCCCGATGGAGAAAATTATGTTCTGTCTGACGATGGAGATGCATTTGCGTGAGATCTTTATGGCGCGGGCGATCTTTCGCGGATCGTCGTCCATCAGCACCACGTCGGCAGCCTCAATGGCAGCGTCCGAGCCCATGGCTCCCATGGCAATGCCTATGTCTGCCCTTGACAGCACCGGAGCGTCGTTGATTCCGTCACCTGCAAAGGCAACCTTTTCTTTTCTGCCCTTTGAAGCAATGATATCCTCCATTCGGGCAACCTTGTCAGCAGGCAGCAGCTGGCTGTACACCTCATCCACACCCAGCTCCGATGCTACTTTCCCGGCAACTCCGGCGACATCTCCGGTAAGCATGACCGTTCTGGTCACCCCTGCTTTTTTCAGCATGGCAACAGCTTCGCCCGCCTCCGGCTTTACCACATCGGAAATTACGATATGTCCGGCATAGCTGCCGTCTATGGCTACATGGAGCACGGTGCCTGCGCTGCTGCATTCATTGAAAGCTATGCCGAGCCTGTTCATGAGTCTGCCGTTACCAACGGCAACGCTGACGCCGTCCACCGTTGCGGTGACTCCGCAGCCGCTCGTTTCCGCAATATCGGTCACACGGCTGCGGTCGATATCTCTGCCGTAAGCCTTGCGCAGACTGCGGCTGACAGGATGTGAGGATGCACACTCGGCATGAGCGGCATACTCCAGCAGTCTTTCCGCGTCAAGCGTGCTGTGATGCACTCCGGTAACCTCAAACACACCCTGCGTAAGGGTACCTGTCTTGTCAAAAACCACGCATCCGGTCCGAGAGAGAGCTTCAAGATAATTGGAACCCTTGATGAGTATACCCTCTCTTCCTGCTCCGCCTATTCCGGCAAAAAAGCTCAGAGGAACACTTATAACCAGCGCGCAGGGACAGCTGATGACGAGAAATGTAAGCGCCCGGTATAACCAGTCAGAAAAGTCTGCCGGCTTACCAAGTGCCATTGACACAAGGGAAGGGATCACTGCAAGAGCCAGAGCGGAAAAACACACCGCCGGAGTATACACTCTTGCGAATCTGGAAATAAAGTTTTCCGAGCGCGACTTGCGCGACGCGGCATTCTCCACCAGTTCCAGCACCTTTGATACGGTGGACTGTCCGAATTCCTTTGTTGTGCGCATCTGCAGAACACCGTTCATGCATACGCTGCCGCTGATCACCTCGTCGCCCTCTGCAGCATCTCTGGGAAAGCTCTCTCCGGTGAGTGCAGAGGTGTTGAGACTCGCAGAACCGCTGGTCACTATGCCGTCAATAGGTACCTTTTCACCCGGCTGAACGGTTATGGTGCTGCCCACCGCCACCTCACGTGGATCAACCTGCACAAGCTGACCGTTCTGCTCAACGTTGGCATAGTCCGGACGAATATCCATAAGCCGGCTGATGCTTCTGCGGCTCTTGCCAACGGCACAGCTCTGGAACAGCTCGCCGATCTGATAGAACAGCATGACGGCAATGGCCTCGTTATAATCTCCGCTGCGGCTGTATACAGCAAGCACAAAGGCTCCTATGGTGGCAACTGCCATGAGAAAATTCTCGCTGAACACCTGCCCGTTGACAATTCCCAGCACAGCCTTTCTGAGAATGTCATATCCGATTATCAGATATACCGCAAGATAAAGCGTCAGACGCAGCCAGCCGCTCACGGGAATCAAATTAAGCACCACAAGCATAACTGCGGAGACGATTATGCGCACAAGCATTCTTTTCTGTTTGCGATTCATAGTGTCACCCTGCCTTGATTATTAAAGAATAAATCTATCTGATCAAAATTCGATATCGCAGTCGGGTTCGATTTTGCGGCAGGCTTTGAGCACCTGCTTCATGACCTTCTTTTCATCCTGTCCATCTTCAAACTCAACGGTCATCTTCTGGGTCATGAAGCTGAGAGTGGCACTTCTGACTCCATCGATCTTCCCGGCGGCCTGCTCCATAAGATCTGCACAGTTTGCGCAGTCTACTTCGATATTGTATACTTTTTTCATTGCTGGCATCTCCCTTTCAATTTTTACACGATTAAGCACTTGTTTAATCGTTGCAGCTTCAGTATAATAATTCCGGACAGAAAATCAAGACATTCTGGCGCTTAACTGCCAGACCGGCGAATTTAGCTTCCAAAAAGGAGAATTGTATGCTCACGTCATCCATGCCCCATGAACACGGAGATTACCATAACCTCAGCGAGGTCAGGGCGGCTCTTGCAAACTCCGGAGCGTTCAACGCAGCCGCAGAGCTGTTTCATCAGATCGGCGACCCCACACGCATACGTATCTTCTGGCTGCTGTGCCACCGCGAGGAATGCGTAGCCAATCTTTCGGCGCTGCTGGGAATGTCCAGTCCGGCAGTGTCTCACCATCTGCGCCCGCTCAGGGAATGCGGACTGATCATCAGCCGACGGAACGGCAAGGAGGTGCACTATCGTGTGGCAGACACCGAGGTGTGCCGGCTGCTTCATCTGATGACCGAACAGGTCATGGAGATCGCCTGTCCGGAGCACACCGGTGATGCCCAGCCCTCCAACGCCGATATCGTGCGTCAGGTGCACGATTATCTGGTGGAGCATCTTGCCGGACGCATTACCATTGCCGAGCTGGCAAGACAGTTCCACATCAACCCGACCACTCTCAAGGAGATGTTCAAGGCTGAATACGGCAACTCCATAGCTGCCCATATCAAAGAACACCGAATGGAAAAAGCCGCCGCTCTGCTGACTTCCACCCGCAGCAGCATTGCGCACATAGCAGGCGAAGTTGGATTTGAGAGCCAGAGCCGTTTTACCACGGCGTTCAGGGAGACCTACGGCATGCTTCCCACCGAATACCGCAAAAAGTCATAGTTCAGGCAGCTGCTTCTTTATTTTATACGGGAATCAGACAAATAATGACTTTTCATGCCGGGATAAATATGATAGAATACAGGCACAAGAACAGTATCACGCGGCTATACGCAGGAAAGGAATGGTCACGTATATGGACGACAACCGCAGAATGGTCTCTTCGGATGCAATAACCCGCACATACATCGACAGTCTCCTGGTTGAGATGCGGCATCTGGACGCGGTAACGCCCTCCACTCAGCTTGAGCTTTTCGGGAAAACTTTTGCCACACCGGTCATGACCGGCGCGCTTTCCCACCTCGGCAATGTGTGCTCCGACGGCATGGCCGTGATGGCTGAAGGCGCCCACGCCGCAGGAGCTGTGGTGTGGAGCGGCATGGGCCCCATGGATGAGCTGGAGGCCATGACCGCCACAGGAGCCTCCGTAATCAAGATAATAAAGCCCTATGCTGACCGGGACAGCATCCGCGAAAAAATACGCCATGCCGAAAAGTGTGGTGCACTGGCTGTCGGAATCGACATCGACCATGCCTTTGACCGCAGCCGGGGCTACGACCGGATAGACGGCATGGACATGTTCCCGCTGAGCAGCTCCGAGCTGGCCGAGCTGGTAAAATTCACTTCTCTTCCCTTTGTGATAAAAGGTGTGCTCAGCCGACAGGACGCACGCAAATGCCTTGACGCAGGCGTGCAGGGAATGGTGGTTTCCCATCACAACGGACGGCTGGACTGTGCCGTTCCTCCGCTGATGATTCTGCCTGAGATACTTGAAGAGACCGGCGGCAGGGTGCCGCTGTTTGTCGACTGCAGCCTGCAGACCGGCCTTGACGTGTTCAAGGCACTGGCTCTGGGCGCCACCGCCTGTTCTGTCGGACGGCCGCTGATGGGGCGGATGAAAGCCGACGGCGCACAGGGCGTCAAGGAAGCCATTGAAGAAATCACACGTGACCTTGCCTACACTATGGCCATGACCTGTTCAAAGGATCTTGGTTCCATCGACCGCTCGGTCGTGAGAAACAGCTATTTTTACCGGTAAATTAAGGAGGATATAATCATGCGTCTTGGCGGTTCGGTAATGAATCCCTACAGCTGTCCGGAGCAGTGGCTGGCTCAGGTAAAGGAGCTCGGATATACTGCTGTCATTTTTCCCGTTGACCACACTGCTTCTCCTTCGGAGATACAGGAGTATCTTCACTGTGCACAGGAAAACGACCTGCTTATCGGTGAGGTAGGTGTGTGGCGCAACTGCATGTCTCCCAACATATCCGAACGGGAGGAAAACATCAGATACGCCATCGGTCAGCTTGAACTTGCAGAAGAAGTGGGTGCACGCTGCTGCGTCAACATCAGCGGTTCATGGGCTCAGCTGTGGGACGGCTACCACGCCGACCATGACTCCCAGCTGTATTACGAACTGCTCATCGGTACCACCCGCCAGATAATCGATGCGGTAAAGCCGCAGAACACCTGTTATTCCCTTGAGCCTATGCCGTGGATGTGCCCCGAATCTCCGGAACAGTACACCAAGCTGATGAAGGACGTGGGAAGGGACGCCTTCAAGGTTCATCTTGATTATGCCAACATGGTGAACAGTCTTGACCGCTACCGTCGTTCCTCCGACTTCATCCGCAGCTGTTTTGAGCAGTTGGGACCTCACATCCGCAGCATTCATGCAAAGGACCTCATGCTGGACGACACCCGTCTGCCGCTGTGCATTGAGGAAGCTGCTCCCGGAAAGGGCACTATAGATTTCGGGCTGGTGCTGAAGCTGTCCGATCAGCTCGGAGCTGACACTCCCGTTTTCGTTGAGCATCTGCCCGATCATGCTGCCTATATGGCTGCTGCAGAGCATATGCGTACTGTCGCAAAGGCTAACGGTATAAGAGTCTGACGCCATTCATCTGTAAACACAAAACCAGTCCTGTCCGACAAACACGGTGTCTGACAGGACTGGTTTTTCTTACGAAAAGATGCTTTTTCAATCTTTTCGTGATTTTTATTCAGAATGGCATTGCTTATTTTTTCGGGATATGTATAATGTTACTGTAACTATTGTATTTTGCAAATATCTATCACCAAAGATCTGATACAAATATATTATCATGAGGTAATTTACATGCAGTCCGATCGACACATCACATACAAATCATTTATCCAGCGCGAGATCGCCTTCAAGCACCGAGAGTATAACATTGAATTTGAATATTATAATCTTATCGTGGATGGCAAGCTTGACGAGGTCAAAGCCGATTTTTCGCCCTTCGGCGGCGAAGGAGCAGGCGTGCTTTCCGACAACCCGGTAAACAACATTCGCTATCATTTCATTATTACCGCAGCACTCATCGCAAGATACTGCATTGAGTCGGGTATGGAAATGGAAACCGCATATACGCTCAGCGACTATTACATAAACCTCGTCGACCATTGCAGCACCATTGACGAAATTGAAAAGGCGCATTATGACATGGTGTGCGACTACACCTCACGCATGAAGGACACCGAAAAGTACAACGTCTGCTCAAAGCCGGTCATTCTTGCCATGGAGTACATCTATGACAACCTCCACAACCATATCACGGTCAACGATGTCGCCGAGCATGTATCGCTCAGCCCCAATTACCTTTCGCGCATTTTCCACGCCGAGACCGGCTGCACTGTCAGCAGTTATATCACCAACTACCGTCTGACCGCCGCAAAAAACATGCTGAAGTATTCGGAATACACCATACTTGAGATATCAAATATACTTTCCTTCAGCTCCCAGAGCCATTTTACAAACCTGTTCAAGAAGCACGTCGGCGTTTCTCCGCGTGAATACCGCAACAAGTATTACCGCAAGGACATGAGCAGCGTGGGAAAGGCTGAAAAAAACGCGTAATAGCAATTCAAAAACTGAAAACAACACAAAGAAATCCCGGCTTTCCGCCAGCAGACGGAGAGTCGGGATTATTGAATTCAATTCCAATTAAGACACTTGCGCATTTTCAGGCACATGGAAAACCGTACAGTCATTCTTCCAGCATATACGCCAGCAGCAGCTTTACGGTGTTTTCAAGACCGTCTATGTGAGTGCGCTCCATTCCGTGGCTGCAATAGACCGCCATGCCGAAGGCGGCACTTCTGATATTGTTTCCTGCCCGCAGGGCTGCATTTGCATCGGTGCTGTAGCGGAAGAAAACATCCACCGCATAGTCGCACTGTGCTGACTTTGCGCAGTCTATCAGGTGATTGGTCAGCTCATAATCGTAAGGTGCGGTGTTATCCTTTGCACAGATGCTGACCTTGCGCTCGCTGCCGTCAAGGCCCGGTCCGATCAGTCCGATGTCTATCGCCACATACTCGGAAACGCCCTCCGGAACAAACGTGCCGCCGATGCCGATCTCCTCATAGTAGGGAAAGGCGATGATGGTTCTGTATCTGGGTCTTACTTTTTTCTCAGCCAGATATCTGAGCGCAGCAAAGCAGCAGGCTATACCGCCCTTGTCATCAATAAAACGCGATTTTATATAGCCGTTTTTCGTATACTGAAAGCGAGGCTCCACTGAAACATAGTCTCCGTTCTGTATTCCGAGAGCCCGTACAGCTTCGCCGGTGGTCACGTCCTCATCCAGCAGAATGCGCATGGAGTTTTCATCTCTTGCCAGCGAGCGTGCATCCTCGAACACATGAACAGAGTGGGATTTGCACATTACAAGGCCGGTGTACTCACGACCGTCTCTGGTATGCACCGTCACGCTTTCGCCCTCAAGACTTGAGAAAACCACACCGCCCAGATTGCGCACACAGAGCGTTCCGTCACTCTCTATGCTGCGAACGACCATTCCGAGAGTGTCAGCGTGCGCTCCGACCAGAACAGTTCTGGAATTATCGCTGCCGTCAAGGGTTATGTACAGTGTGCTTTTGTTGTCACAGGAGACCGAATAACCCAACTCCGAGGCCATTTTTTCGAGCAGCGGGTTCAGTTTGACATAATATCCGACCGGGCTTGGGACAGCCAGAATTGCTCTGAGGCTGTCGATAATGTATTCTCTGTCAATTTCAAACATCTTATAATACCTGCCATACGCTTGATTTGAAAAGAGTGTAGCACAAAGGCACGGCTTCGTCAACCGGACCTGTTCAGCTTGTTTTTATATTTGTTCACACATATCACCGCTGCCTCTTCTTTGATGCTGCCTGACTCCGCACAGCACGTTCCGCGTCACATTTTCTCTATTGAACAACCGATGTCTGTAGTATATAATCAATTCGGATAATCGTGTGCTTTCCTTATACCCAAACGGAAGCCGCAGCTACATCAGGAGGATACAGAATGTCCAACAACAATACACCAGCAAAAACGCAGCAGCCGGTGTCGGTACAGGCAAAAAAATACTTTGACAGGCTTTTTGACCGGCTGGCAACACTGTTCATGGCAATAACAGTAGTGGTACTGCCGCTGTATATGAATCACGAAAAATACACTGCCATAACCGCCGCCAAGTCAGGATTCTTCTCGGTCACCTGCATGCTGACTCTTATTGCAGCCATTGTGCTGCTGGCAGCCATGTGCATCTACAAGATAGACATTGACGAGCCCGGCACGTTAAAGCGGCTCACTTTCCGTGAACGGATCGGGAAGGATCCCATGCTGATGGCCGATATTGCCATAATCGCCTACTGGGGCCTCATGCTGCTGTCTACGATATCGGGCGAAGATATCCGCACTTCACTTTACGGTATTGATCCGCGTGACAACGGCTTTTTCTGCCAGACCATGTACATCGCAGCCTATTTCATCGTGTCCCGCACCATGAAGCCGGCACAGTACAAAGGACTTATCTTCGTTTGGGGCGGTGCATTGCTGAGTGCAGCAACCATTCTGCACTATTTCGGCGTGGATCTTTATAATGTCGTTAGCTACTACAGCATGAACAGCAAGGGCGAACTGGTTGAACGAACCCTGTCTCCAAGTTATTCCGGCCCCTTCTGGGACAGCACCAGCTATAAATTCCTCGGTCCGGTGGGCAACGTGAATCTCGGCTCATACATTCTTTCGGTCGCTCTTGTTCTGGCTGCCGGATACTACATCACCGGCGTGCATCCGGTGTTTTACGGTCTGCGCAGAAAGCAGCAGAATAACAGCAGGAAGAAAGAAAACAGCAAAAATCAGGAAAATGGCAAGCTGCCCTTTGAGGTGGTCAAGTGTCCGGACAAGCACAGCATCAGTCTGCTGGCGTGCTTTGTCATCATCCTTTATGCCGAGCTCAACATCAACACAGACGCAGGCCTTGTGGCTATCGCCGCTGCAGTGCTGGCGATCCCTGTGGTTCTGTGCTGCACTCCGGAAAGACTGTGCCGCGGACTGGTGGTTTTTGCTCTGGCCTTCGCCACTGCCGGACTTAGTATATTCATCGACTCCTCGCTGTGCAAAGAACCCTTCGGCACGGTCGGCAAGGCTCTGCTGGCTCTTGCTGTGCTTTGCGGAGCAGCTGCCTTTGCCGCATTCCGCATCAGAAACAAAGACAGCATCAAGCGCATTGCCACACCTCGCAGCATGCGCATTGTCCTGAGCAGTCTGATGGCTCTGGCTGTTGTCGCCGGAATCGGACTTTCACTTTACATTACCAAGCCCGACGACACCGCAGCCGGCGCTCTTTCGGGAGCCACTGTAGTGCTGGAGCGTGTTGATCTGCGCGAAAAGTCAGACACCATTATCCACGAGCTCGGTCAGATACTGCGCGGTAATCTTGACGATCACTTTGGCCACAACCGGCTGTTCACATGGAAGCGCACACTCTCTCTTGTCAAAAACAATCTCTGGCTGGGCATCGGCCCGGACAACTTCAAAACATATTTTGCCCGGTTCTATCGCGATGAAGCAGTGGAGATGTTCCCCGCCTCCAACGGCAATCTGGACAAGGCGCACAACGAATTTCTCGATGTCCTTCTGTGCAACGGCGTACTTGGACTGACGGCGTACATGCTGTTTTTCGGCACTCTGCTGTACTGCTGTTTCCGTCGTGCGGACAGAAGCAGCTTTGCTCCGGCGCTTGGCGTTGCCGTGGTAAGCTATATGGCCCACGCCTTCTTCGGCTACCAGCTGCCCATCCAGTCGCCGGTCATGTGGATGCTTATCGGAGCAGCCGGTGCCTTTGCCCGCGGCGAAGGCAAAAGACCGGTAAACCATACTCTATAATCAGTAAAGCAGCCACAGGATGCACGGTCGCTCCTGTGGCTGCTTTTTACGTCCGGCTTTCTGCCAGCATTTTCATTATGGTTCCCAGTACCCGCTTTTTATCCAGACTCCACAGCGGTGCTGCCAGTTCGTCCCGCGCACCATCGCCGGTTATCCTGTGCACCACCATTTCCGGCGGCAGCATGCGGATAAGTCTTGCTGCTATGGCGGCGTATTCCTCCAGTTCGAGTGTGCTTACCTCTCCCCTCAGGTACATCTGCTCAAGAGGCGTGTCACGCAGAATATGCAGAAGCTGGAGCTTGATGCCCTCTGAGCCTGCTGCCACAATGTGCCGCACGGTGTTTTCCATGTCAGCTTCTTTCTCTCCCGGCAGTCCGATTATCATGTGGGTTATAACCTCGATTCCGGCAGCGTGCAGACGTGCGACGGCATCGTCGTACACCTCCAGCGCGTATCCCCGGTTGATAAGCCGTGCCGTTGCCTCGCTTGCGGTCTGAAGTCCCAGTTCAACCCATACCGGCTTGATAGCGTTGAGCCTTCCGAGCAGGTCAATCACATCGTCGCCCAGACAGTCCGGACGGGTGGCAATACTCAGCACAGCGATGTCCGGACGAGCTATCACCCTGCTGTAGAGAGTATCCAGATATTCCACCGGCGCGTAGGTGTTTGTATAGCTCTGAAAGTAGGCGATGTATCTGTCTGACCGGTTCTTGGCGGCAACCTGCGCCTTGGCCTTGTCTATCTGAGCGTCGATATCTCCGCACTGCCGCTGAGCAAAGGCACCCGATCCGTTAAGGCAGAAGATACAGCCGCCAGTGCCCACAGTACCGTCCCTGTTGGGACAGGTCATACCTCCGTCCAGAGTCAGCTTGTACAGCTTTTCTCCGAAGCGTTCGATCAGATAGCTTCCCAGAGTGCGATATCCCGGTATGGGCAAAATAATTCCTCCAAATTTTTATTCTTGTAAATATGCAGTTTTTGATGTTTTTCGCGAGGTTTGGTATTGTAATATTGCCGCCGATGTAGTAGAATAATTATCACTGTTTGCAAAAAGGAGGCTTGTCTATGCTCGGAAACTATATAAGAGTCACCGTGGATCCGGTCTTCGAGCAGGGCGTGAAGATCCCGCCCGGCGAGCTGAGAGTTATAAACGGTACAGCCGGTGAGCTCGGAAGCCACGGTGAGCCGGCGGTAAAGGCCTATATATTCAGCACAACCGACATGCGCGGACTGATGAAGCTGCGTGTCATTGCGATTATTACCGAAAAAAGCACCGGACGTATCAGCTACGCCGTTGCCGCCGAACGCATGGTGGTCTATGAGCCTCAGATCCGCGAGCTGCTGGATGACCGGATCACCGGTTCCTACGATGTACAGTGCCTCAACGAAAAATCCTGCGGAGCGGTGATTTATCGCCGCAAGAGCGGAAATCTTGAATTTCTGCTCATAAAGAATCGCCGCGGCGGAAACTGGGGCTTTCCCAAAGGGCATATCGAGCGCGGAGAAGACGAAAAGGCCACCGCTCTTCGGGAAGTCAAGGAGGAGACCGGTCTGGACGTTATCCTTACCGAAGGTTTCCGTTCCCTGAGCGAATATCATCCGCGGGGCCGCATATTCAAGCAGGTGGTATTCTTCCTCGCCGAAATGCCGGAGGGCGGCGAAATAACTCCGCAGCAGTCGGAAATCGACCGCTTCATCTGGGCCGACTACGGTCTTGCCATGCGCACATTCCGCTTTAACAATGACCGAAACGTCATAACACAGGCTCGCGACTGGCTGCGCTCAGCGCGATAAATTAAACAATAAACACGGGCTTCCGCAGCTGATGCGGCAGCCCGTGTATTTTTCCGGAGAAGGCAAAAAACAATCAGAAATTATCCTTGCCGAACACATCGTCGGCACGCTGTTCCATGCGAGCATTGGGATCATAGCGTTTGTTTTTGATTGCAGAAACTGTGGAGATAACCATACCTACTGCTGCCACAATATCGTCCAGCCAGCCCACGACAGGAATAAGGTCGGGCATGAAGTCCGTAGGCAGTATGATATAAGCAAGCATCAAAGCCGATACCAGATATTTCCACCACTGACCGGCAGACTTTGCAGAGCCTCCGGCAGCTTTGGCGGTGGGAACTGTGGGAGCGGTAACGTTTTTGGGGAGCTTATCAAGTTTGATGTTTTTCATTTCCGCACGACCTTTCTTTGATATTTCTGTTTTAACAACAGAGATTATATCACATATGACAAAAAAAGTAAAGCATCCTGACCGTTCAATTGCTCAAAATATGTATAATGACACACAGCGGCAAAGTCTCTGCAGAAACTTTGCCGATAAGTATTTCGGATTCAGGAGCGTGTTTTGGTTGACAACGCCGCACCGTGAGTTTATAATATTCAAGCATGTACTTTTCGGTGCAGTAATGTTGATTTCAGCAAATCAAACAACGGGGTGTAGCGCAGTTGGTAGCGCGCCAGCTTTGGGAGCTGGATGCCGCGAGTTCGAGTCTCGCCACTCCGACCATCATTGGGCTACAAAAAAGATGTCGCCCCGAAAAAATCCGCACTATTGTGCGGATTTTTTCGTATCTGTCACTTGATTTTGTGACATTCAAAACCGTAGATGTCATCGGAGTTTTTCCAGAGTCGAACTCACGTAATTCTCCTATTTCTGCAAAACAATAACATATCCGCCGTATAAACAAAGAAAAAACAGAACACTTCAAAGCACAAGCCCGCAGTTTTCTCAAGGAGAAATCCTTCAAAGAACTGCGGGCTTTTTTCATTTTAAATCAAATTGACCAGGAGGAAACCAATGTACTTTTCATGCAATCAGTCCCACGCACCCAGATCAATCGATAAGCGCTCTCCAGCCGCATCATGGGATCTTATGATGCGCTCTGCGCTGTCCGATGTCAAGCATTCCGGATTCAACGAGCGGCTTCGGCGGCACCAGGCAAAGGAAAGCTGCTCCAAGATCTTCTTCGAGAGCGAGAATCACCGGGAGTTATTCTGCAAAGCCGCAAAACAGCTGCGTAAGGACAGACCTCATATGCTGGCAGTCATATATCTCTTGACAGCCAATCGAACGCTATGGTCAAGAATCTGTCACAGAATGATTCCGGCAGAGCTATCGTTCGACAATGATCAGCTGGGCAAGGTTAACATCGGAGCATATACCCTGTTTTCATTTGCAAAAGATCTGCACACCGGATCGCAGCACATAACGGTTGAAGACATGATAGATCCGACAACTATCCCCGATAAGCTGTTTGCGCTCATATGCAACGCCATCGCTATACATCAGTTTGGCGTCGGCGCTCTTTCTTTTCTGCCGGACAATCCGTGATAAGGCAAGCACAATGTCTCACTGCTTTCTTTGTGCATTGTTGGTATGGATATTGAAAAAGCATTCATTCATACATATCCATTTTCTCTCGCTCATAGATACTACATAAATATTATTATAACGACTTCCTTATTATATTGCTTTTTTACAATGGGCGTGATAAAATAAAGCAGTATATCATATATTTTTTAAATGCGAAATGAACAATAGATATTGTACCTAATTAGTGGTAAATCATCTCAATTTCGAAAGGGCTGTGTTTTGTGTCTCATTCTAAGACTTCAATCTATCTGAACGCTATCGGTTGTTTTGCTCGTTATTGGATTAGTAATATTTTCCCCACTGAATACCGTATGCTTGAAATGCAACCAGAGGGTGTCAATTCCATTAATCTCAGTAGCAAATATCTATATAGCGACGAGGTGCAACTTGCTAAGCTCAAAGAAAATAGAGACACTGATATCTTTTTAGCCGCATGTTTTAGCTTGCTGTTCACACGGTATATATCTACCACAATTAATGAGGATGTTAAATACAATAGCATTAATCGTCCTATATTGACTTTTGTTTCCAAAAAAGGGTACTGGCTTTATAGAGTTGCACGAAATGGTCTCTGCTTTATTAAGGATGTATTTTCAAGTAGCACCTATGAAGAGTGCACAAATTTCTGGAGTGAACTAGTAGAAGTAAAAAGTGATCGATACTTTTTAAAATCGCCCCAAATAAATATGTACTCAAATTGTAATATTATTTTGATTGATGATATTAGTCATACAGGTGAAAGCATTTCCGAATTTACAAACACAATGTGGAATGATGGGAGAACAATTCACTGCATAGTATTCGCCATCCACCAAGATGCTTTGATTCTACTTTCAGAAAAACATATACCTATATACTCTCCAAATAAGGACTTGGACAACGATGCCCTTGGAGAACTTTCTATAAGACAAGTCGCACTATTTCAAGCACTTGGTGTCCCCTACGCTATTGATCTTCCAATAATAAAACTTGAAAATACGCATTGCCATGAAACCCACAATATTGGAGCATCATTTTCAAGTGGATTTATTTCTTTTGATGTCTTTAACAGAATACGTAAGGAGTGCAACGAAAAGGGATGGAAATGTGTTGACACCTCTTTCTTCATTGCGCCTGACGAAGAAGTAAAAAGCTGTGTCTTTTGCCTGAATACAGACCCACTAATGCCAAAGTATAAGAATTTGTTTCAGAACCTTGTGGTTGAGTGCAGCTATAGACATATAGGAGAATATGTGGATGTTTCTCTTGTTCCTTTCGCGATTATGCGCTCAATAAATTTCTATGAATTATTTACTCTATATAATATTGTTTTCAAAGATACCGATTACAGAGACGAACTATTTATCTTTATAAAAAAATATATTCCTAGCAAAAGATTTTATCAGAATAAACATAATATATACTTTTTCAATATCTTGATTACTGCATTATATCGATCATTAGTATATTTTTTCAGTTTGTATGTATCGAAACAATTCCATGAACTATTGAGTCATTATGATATCTTTCTTTGGATTGATAACAGCCACGTTTCAGAGCATTGGGACGAATGTTTCTTCAACAGTAACGTTATAGCTTTATTTTCCGATCAATCCGATATTTCTTATAAAGCGCTTAATTCGATTTTTGAAAAAATATATGCAGTAAACGACATAGAATTAAGCGATGAGTACTGGACTTCAAAAAAAGAGATTTATCCTTTAGCATCATACGAAAATCTATACTTTATTATGCATAAGTTTTTTTCGCAACCAATAACACATAAAAAAACAAATTTTTGTTCCATCGAACGACTGGAAGCAACTATGTCAAAAATTTCAGGAAAACAAATCGATGATTTGTCTTTTCGTAATGAGTTCACACAAACCATTCTTCGAATGTTGAATCAAAGCGCAATAAGCAACTCAATATATTTTGATCGTAGCAGCGGATTTGTTTTACGCGGATTTCGCCCCGGAGAAAACTGCAATCTACTTCTGCCCTTCAATCAACCTACAGTATTCTGCGCATTATACGAGTATTACTCTTGTTGCATCAACAGTTCTACAGAAAAAAATAATGCAGTCTCAATATACAAAAAAAACTATGATCAGATGACAAAGATGCTTTTAGATTATATATATGATGCAAGGCTTAACACTTATTTGGATGTAAATGAAACAAAGCATCTATTGGATTATTATCGAAATATTGACCCTGAAGTTCACATTAAAAACAAAAAGTACATTGTAACGAATTTAAATGAAAAAAAATCTACTGATGCAATCTTAGCTAAGGTATTACAGAGTCAAGTTCGAACATTTCCATTGCAGTAAGTAACCGCATCACGCTTAGAGCTATAGCTAAATTGCTAGACTATTTTGTGTTTTGTAAGGATTTGATTTTAATGACATGTTTTATCGAACAATGCTTTCGGAAACGTATTCTTCAGCACCCTGGCGGAAAGGACATCTTGAACAAATGGGAGTCAGATAAAAAGGCTTATCGAGATAGAACTGCTTTGACCGCATTTGACTTTCAGCATTTTAGCATGCATGATGAAAGTCACTCTGTAAAGATTCTTAATTATGTTGAGTTGCTTTTAGGCAAAAATCGAATTGCTAATGATTTAAGCGTAGGCGATTTATGGCTATTGTTAGAGTGCGCATACTTCCATGATATTGGTATGACTCTGACCAAAGATCAGCGAACTAATCTTTGGTTAAATGATAAGAAATTCAGAGAATACATCACTGACCGATTGAAAGATAATTCAATTGGTCCCCATCGCGATATATTTGAGGCAGCCCAATACTATAAACATGTAGATGACCTCCTGAATGGCAAATATTCCTCCGAGGTGCTGGACGAAGATATTACTCATACACCAGATTGGCCAGAAACCCTTAACGATAAAATCCGATTGTTAATGACTGACTATATTCGCCAGCATCATGCGGATTATTGCAGGAATGCATTAGATGAAATCGTGATCAAGGACAGTGAATTCTTCGACGGAGTAATAGAAAAACGATTATATGAACTAGTTTCCATTATCTCAGCACAACACACGAAAGAGTTTCACAATATTTTTCTTGATCTCCAGTATCAAGAGATTGCTTTTGGAAATATATATATTCATCCGCAGTTTATTGCCGCATTACTTCGCATCGGAGATGTGCTAGATATAGATAATAACCGTTTTAACGTTAGAGTTTTAGACCATATCGGCACTTTGCCTCCATCGAGTGCTCTTCATCTTGAAAAACATAAATCTTTAACAAACTACAACGTGAGTTCTTACGGAATTACAGCTGTTGCATGTTCATCTGATCTTGATGTCTGTAAGATCACTCGTGATTGGTTTAACTGGATCGAATCTGAGGTCAAAGAAATAAAATATCATTGGAACAACATTGCTCCCAAAAGACTCAATCATTGTCGCCTGAAATTTTGTGATTTAAGAGTGTTCCTTAATGGGAATGAATTTACTTCGCATAATGTTAATCAGTTCAGTTTTGACAGCCGCAAGATGCAGAAGCTATTAATTGGCGATAGTATATATTCTTGCAAACTCGATTGTATTCGAGAATACATACAAAATTCCATAGATGCGTCAAAAGTAAAAGTATGGGAAATCCTAAAACACGAAAACGCTGAATATCTCTTCAAAAACAGCAACCATAGTTGGCCTTGGTCAATGACATTGCCATGTGACCTTAAGGAAGATATATTTAATCAATTTCCTATTAGTATCGAACTATCATTACGTAAGGCAACTAAGCTAGGCGAAATTGATCAGATTATCTTTTCAATTCATGACTACGGAATCGGGATGGATAGCGCCTGTGTAAAAGACATAACTACTATCGGTAAAGGCTGGCGTAATCGCCTAGAGTATCAAGATGTATTTTGCAGTGCACCGAAGTGGTTACGTCCTACTGGCGGATTTGGAATCGGCATTCAATCTGCATTTATGCTGACGGATCAAGTAATCTATTTAACTCGGTCTGAAAACGAACCATACGGTCATGTAATTAGATTGGATTCACCATCTAAGGGAGGCAATGTCAGTGATGAGATTCGAAAAGGTGTTTTAAGAGGCACAAAAGTTGAGTTTGCTATTGATGCATTTTTGTTTTTAGATCCCAGTTTGTTAGGTCTGAGTAACACAGTACAAGAGTATGTCCGCAAAAAAATGAACGCAACAGTCGCAGCGATGTTTTCAGACCAATATTTGTTAGAGCTTGCTGGAACAGTATGTCGTGGATATATTGAGGAACAGCTTCCTAATTCGCTATTTCCGATTCGTTTTAGCTTCCGAGGACAAAAATCCATTTTGTTACCTTCACCTAGCTATTACGAATATGATATAATCGGTAATGAGATTGTTGGTAAGTACCCGCTTCGCATGCATTCTTTTAAGGACATGAATACTACCGACGTTTTTGAGGATAGCTCAAAAGACTCTTATGTATACCACATTCTTCCCAATGAGCAGATCCCCACTTACGATGGGCGTGATAAAAAAATCATTCTATGGAGTCGTACTCACATGGATTGTGTTGATTTTATATTTTCAGATGCACCATTGAATCATTCAATAGGAAAGTCGGCAACCATAACTTTTAAGGATATTTTAGTGCCAGATCACGGAAAAGAACTGGAAATCCCAAATGTAATATATAGATATAATCTTTTGGGCCAAACTGCTGGAAACGCACTTCTTGTAAGCCGTGCAAAGCTAAATCGTGATTTTGAAAGTATTTTTCTTGAAAGACTATATCAATATCTTTATTGCGCCCTTACGATTCTAATCCCTGAATCGATAAAAGAAAATATTGTTACAGCAAATAGCTATAAGCGAATGTTGTTTGCTTTGATATCTCAGAAAGCATTCCAAAAAGGTCTTTCTGATACAATAAATACATTACAAATATGTGATCATGCAGACAGCACATATCTGAACACTATTTACCATATCAAACCCACCAATCCAGACGCAGATGACTCATTGCAATATAGTATTGTTAGAGAAGATGCCAAAAATGCAATTAGCGAATTACTGAAAATACTTAGCAAGTATCACGAGAACCCTTCGCAATGCTTTGTTCTTTACACCCTATCTCATATTGATAATACGAACGAATCCATTGTTCCGTCAGCACATTCTTGGATCTCTGTGTTTTCCATTCAACAAACCGAATACTATAATAGCGATGAACTAGAATCTGAAAATGCGGATAATCTGGACAGCGAATACGATTCTCTTTATTGCGGATTTTTTGAGCAAGATATCGCATCCACAAAATATTCTAGTAAAAAGGAATATGATTCATTGCTGCAAAATATATGTATATTCAGCGAGGATTGGGAGTATTGTTTTGCTAATCTTTTGATAGATAAAAATACTGTGCTAATAAAAAAAATAAGTCCATTTGTGTTATCCGTAGAAAGTGACGCTCCAACCCTTAATCGGTATTATAAGATAACAAAATTCCATTTTAAAAATGTTGATTCATCAGATATTGATCATGAAATTTATCATACTCATCCTTTGTTTGATGACTTAGCATGTCAAGCTAAATATCCACAATTGAGAGTAAAGGCAGTACCTTTCCCAAAATCCGGCAAGAGTAGCAATTTCAAATTTGCGCATCTTATTCCCGGAAAGGAAATACTAGGCAGCTTAACTGAAGTTGGTTTGAATCATAGGGAAATTACCACAGAAGCTATCAGGCAAGCTTTAATTACAGACGCTGGTCTATTAACTGACTTCAAACGTTTGGTTAGGTGGACATACATACACCAATATAAAAATTCAAACGACAATTCATATTCCTACCAAGAAATAGAGCAGGCGTACTTGACGATGCTTCTCGATATTATCAAAAGCCTAAACTTCTCAAAATAAAAAGTGGAAGGTTAAACTTGCGTAGAACTGAACTCAACCACTAAACTCGAGCTCCAATGAGCCGAGTTTAGTGGTTGCTTCTTTCTTAGTAATCATCGAAGGGTGGCGAAGCCACTTGATAAGGTACAATAAAAATAGACATGGTTTTCAGGCTCTTGGTAGAATGAAGTTGCTACACAAACATTCGAAAGGAGAGCAGCCCTTGACGGTGGCGTTGACATCTTGAATCCCCATTGCACCCCCATTGAGTTCCGGCAACATGACGGAACTCCTAGACCTCAATTTTTCTTCTTAGCACCGCACTACAACAGAATTATTCCGAGAGTTCAGCTTCGCATAAATAAATTCACCTACATCATCCTTTTCGTATTACACATACATTATTGGGGTACAATTTAGATGCCCCAGCAAAAAGCCGCACAATAGTGCTTTTTTGCGTTAAGAACCTGAATTTTTCGTTGGTGTACAAAAGATGACATATCGCTTTTTCCGATGCTGAACTCAAACATAAACGCATAAATCATCCAATTTTGATGGTCAAGAGTAAAAAATCAAAATATTTTTTGATTTATAGACACCACAAACAATTAATTATTCGAAGCAAAGCCCGCAGTTTACCCAAGGAGAAATCCTCAATAGACTGCGGGCTTTTTCTATTTTAAACCAAAAATGAGGAGGTATCATTCATGTACTTTTCAGACAGTCCGTCCACCAGACCTCGCTTCCCCTGTCAGACCGATCCGCCCACTACATGGGATGCCATGATCCTCTCCGTGTTGAGTGATCTTGATAACGACAACTTCCGGTACCGGCTCAACAGGATGATTACAAGAGGAAAACCATCCGGCATATTCTTTGCAAATGAAACTCACTACCGGATATTCTACCGAGGCTCAAAGCAGCTCCGGCAGGATCGCCCGTATATGCTTGCGGTGGTATATCTGCTCTCCTCCTGTAAAAGATTGTGGTCAAGAGTCTGCAGCGATAAGCTGCCAAGTGAGATCGTATCCGATGATAAGGCTATAGGCAAAGTCAATGGAAACATCTACACCATATACTCATTCGCAAAGGATTTGCACACCGGCTCACGCCACATATCGGTCGGAGATATGGCAGATGTCCTGCTTATCCCCGACAAACAGTTCGTTCTCATCTGCAACGCCATCACAATACACAGCTTTGGCGTAGCGGCTTTGGACTTTATGCCGAACGAATCATAATCGGCTACTCACAATGATGCGAGGGAAATCTTGTGCATTGTTGGTATAGATATCAGCCAACCGAGGTGATATTGTCTTGAACTAAAATACGACTGGAGGAGGTGATCACCATGCAATCGGAAACCATCAGGCAGCTATATAACGGAACACTTGTGCCAAGCGAATGGCCTTTGCCGGACACTCTGGAAAACACATCTCTCAACGCTGAAGTAGTTGAACGGCTCAATGCCCTGCTCAATCGTCTGGACGACGAGGATAAAAAGGCACTCGGAGAACTCATGAGCGCAAAGAATCTTATGATGCAGCGCTATTCCGAGCAGGCATTTGTTGACGGCTACAAGACTGCCACCACTCTGCTGTTTGAGGGGCTTGCCGGATTAGAACGAATCGAATAAGTGAAACCCACAGCCGCTATGCCGCATGAAGCTCATCTGTTTCATGCGGCAATTTCTATAACCGAAGGAGAAATTCTCAATGAATAAATTTGACAGAATGCGCCGGGATGCCGAAATAAACAAACGGCTGTATCCTCCCGGAACACGCATCGAGCTCATCAAAATGAACGATCCTTACGCACCCGTAGAACCGTTGACGACAGGCACGGTTGTCGCTGTTGACGATGCCGGAAGTCTCATCATGAAGTGGGATAACGGCAGAACCCTTTCCGTCATTCCCGGCGAAGATTCTTTCCGTAAAATCGCACTGGAGGCAGAACAGTCTGCGTCAGAAGCTCCCGAAAACAATGCGGAAGAACCTACTGAAGAATCCCCCACAATAAGTATGTAAAGGAGAAATAACAATGATTTCTATTTTCATCTACACCCACAATCGTCATATTCCTGAGAATGCGTTCACCGCAAATATCACTCTTCCGGCTGAAGCCATCCTCATCGAGGACGCTCTGAGCCGTGCAAGATACAAGGACAACGGTCAGAGCAGCATCAGCATCGGCGAGTGCATTGCCCTCCCTGAACTGGAGGGAATGAACATTTCCTTCGCCAATATTGACGAGCTGAATTTCCTCGCAGGTCGTCTGTCCGGACTCTCCAGACCGCAGCTTGCTGCTTTCGGTGCGATCCTCGGACGCGAGGAATTCAAGAACGGATCCTCCATCCGTGACCTCATCAACATCAGCTACGGCTTGGATGATATTCACGTATGGGCTGTTGGCAGCGACGAGGAATACGGTCGAATGGTTGTTGAAAACAATCTGCTGGAGGATCTTGAAAACATTCCCGATTCTGCGCTCGGATATCTTGATTATGCCAAGATCGGAGAATCCGTGCGTACTGCCGAGGGCGGTGAATTCAGGAACGGTATGTATGTTGTCACCCCTCATTTTGAAATGCCTGATATTTACGACGGCATCGATCTGCCCGAAGAAAACAACGACCACACCGTGTTCAGGCTGTGCGATTCCGACCGTGAGGAAGATGACGAAACCATTCTGAATCTTCCCTGTGATCCGCAGATGCTTGACGATGTGGAGGGCGAACTTGACATCGTGAGTGCATTCCCCTGTATCGATCCCAACGACTTCGACGATACCTTCACACTTGAAGATCTCAACGCTCTGGCGGAGCGCATTTCCGAGCTATCGGAGGATGACCGCATCAAACTTCGCGCCGTGTGTTCGGCTCACGCACCGCATAGCTGCGAGGATGTTCTCGACAGCATTTCTTCTCTGGACGAATATCAGCTTGACAGCAGCATATCCTACGCTGATGATTTTGCAAAGGTATACCTTGCCGCAAATCTTCCGGAGGACTTTGACACCAGCCTTCTTGACAGCCTTGGACTTTATGGCTTCGGAACACAGCTGATGAACCGTCTGAATGCAAGCTCCACGCCATACGGTATTCTGTCTGCCAAGGGCGGTCTGCTCACCGAGGTAGTCAAAGCCGAGGGCATCGTTGCTGAAGATCCGGACATAACCGTTGAGCTTTCCGATGACGAATCAGAGGAAAGCGAAAATGTGACTGTCTCTGAGCCGGAGGACTCCATAGAACAGGAACCTCCCTCGGAGCTGGATCAGAACACAGATGCCGGTGGCGGCGACACCGGAACAGAACAGGATCTGACCGCTGAACGGCTCGATGTCGTCGAGGTGTTCGGTCAGACCGCTCTCTTCTCCAATGCAAGAATTCTCGAATCCCAGCTCCCGGAGGGTCTCTACAAGTACGATCTCCGACAGGGCGGTGAGATGGCTTTCGCCAGCATGGAAAAGGTTGTCGGTGTTGACCACGCCGGAACGCTGATCTCCTCGCAGCCCTTTGACTTCGCAGATGACAGCTGTATCCCCTTCGACGAGGACTCGTCTCCCAACTTCCTCGGCTACGACATGAGCCTCGAAGAATACATGAACGCTTCCTTCGAGCAGTCTGAAAGTCAGGATGCAGGGGGTATCTCGATGTGATTACACAGATATCTACCGATGATCTCCGCAAAATGAAAGGCAGTGAGGGACTGATCATTCAGGGCTGCGGAGGTGACCTGAACCAATGGGTCGACGGAATAAATGACCTATTGACCAAAGCCGGAATACTGCCGGACGGGAAGACATTTACCGATGCATCGCAGTTTTCCAATGACGGCGTGACCTGTCTGCTGTTCAAGTTTACCGATGACCTGAAGCATCTTGATGTGGGTAAGCTGGCAATATGGCGTCTGCAGACCCACGAAGCTTTCGGAGGCACATGGCTTTCCGATTATGTCCCTAACCGCCTTGGAGGATTCATATCAAATCCTTCCGGAGCAGAAAGAAAAAAGCCCGATTGTGAGCTGATCGGGAAAGACGGCAACATCTTTAATCTCGTTGGAATTGCGGCAAGAACCCTGAATCGCAACGGGATGTCTGATGAAGCCAAAGAGATGTCATCCAGAGTGTTTGCGTCGGGAGACTATAACGAAGCTCTCTGTATCATCGGTGAATATGTCAACATTGTCGGCTCGGACGTGAACTTCGACGAGGACTTCGGCGGAGATCTCAATCCCATGACGATGTAATAAAAATCAAACCGGTATCAGTCGTTCTGCGGAATGAATGATGCCGACTTTTTTGCATATTTTTTCAAATCAAAAAGCTACTGCAAAAATCCGAGAGGAAGGCCGCGCTTATTGCCGACTCGAAGGATTTTTGTTAGTAGTCTTATTTGAAGAATTATGTTTTCCGCTGGACGATTGATGCCAACGGAGGTGAATGCCTGTAGAAATACCCTACCAACCCCTTGACAGCCCGGTAACATGGGTGGGCAGTAAAAAGAAACTTCGCGCCATTCTCTATGCTGTGTTCCCTGCGGGTTACAGCAGGTATATTGAGGTCTTTGGCGGCAGCGGAAATGTTCTGCTCGGAAAACCACCGGATTGCTTTGAAGTATACAACGACTTCAACGGCGATCTTGTCAATCTCTTCCGATGCATCCGCGACCGTCCGATGGCTCTGTTAAGCAATCTCGGCTTCCTTAATCTCAACTCAAGGGATGACTTCAAGGTGCTTCGCAAATTCTTCAAGCAAGAGGAATTTCACGATGATTTCCTTGAAGAAGAACTTGAACTGACACGACTGATGCTTCCGGAGTGCAGTGCACAGGAGATAATAGAGCTGAGAAACACAAAAGCCAAAGACTTTGATGTACGCAGAGCTTCCATGTATCTGCGTCTGATCCGCACCAGCTACTCCAGCATGGGCAAAAGCTTTGCAAGCCAGCCGTTTCATGTCGGAAAGCTGAAATCCCTGATATGGGATGCATACCGCAGGCTCGAAACGATTGTGATTGAAAACCAGCACTTCGCTGTGCTCATAAAGCATTATGATCGCAGGGGTGCTTTTTTCTATTGTGATCCGCCGTACCTCAACACAGAAACGATGTATGACGCTATGTTCAACTGGGATGACCATCTTGCCTTGCGAAAACTCGCCGGGGACTGCAAGGGGTATTTCCTGATATCGTACAACGACTGTCCGGAAATACGCAATCTGTATTACGGCTTCTGGTTCTTCGATTTCAAGAGAGCGCATTGCATGGCACAGAGAACAGACCCCGGAAAGGAATTTCCGGAGCTGCTCATCGCCAACTACGATATGTTCGCTCCGCATCGGGAAAAGCCTACGCAGACCACCTTGTTTGAAGATGACAAGGAACTTTCTGAAGAAGAAATAAACCAAATCATAAAGGAGTGTATTATCAATGGATAACAGATGCTTTCTCATCCCCGTCCCCGATTACATTATCGCCGAGTCCGGTGTAAACCTTGCCGACATCACGGAGGTGTTTGCCGAAGAAGGCATGGTGATTATCAGAAATCCCGTACCGGAGAGCATCGACGAATGCGGCTATTCCGATCATCGCTGCGGCAATAATCACGAAAGCTGCTGCCGCCATTGCTGCGAAAGAAAGAGAGGCTGACTATGAACAGCAAGCATTTCAGAATCCTTGGTGACTGTGGAAGAACAACCATTCCTCTTGCGCTGCGGATCAGCATGAATCTTTCCAGCAACGACATTTTGAGCTTTCGTCAGAACGGCGATGAGATCATCGTCCGTAAAGAAAGGCTCTGTGACAATTGCGGCGAAGCAAATAAGCGTCCCGCAGTAAACAATAACCTGTTCGCTATGCTGGATAGTCTCTCTCCGGAGCAGCAGTTCAACGCTCTGACTCATCTGTCCCTCAAGTGGGCTGAACACAATCAGTGATGCAGCACAGCGAAAACTCACAACTCAAGTAAAGGAAGTGACCGTGTGCCTCGATCTCCCCCTGAAAATATAATACACAACCGAACACTTTCCCAAGCCCGACCCGAAAAAGGTCGGGCTTTTTTTGCGCCCATTTTCCAAAATCAACAACAAAAAATATAAAATTTGGAGGAATTCAAAATGAAAAATAAGACCCGTATCACTTCTCTCGTTCTCGCTCTCATCATGCTCGTCAGCGTGTTCGTTCCGACGATGTCTGCCAGCGCAGCCAACCTCTATACCTCGCAGGCTCGTGAGGGAACATATATCGTAGCCAATATGAGCGAGTACAGCTGCGGTGTTCAGGTTCGTACCACTTCCAGCTACAATTACGGCAGCAAGATCGGTACTATCTATCCTGATATGGCTTACAAGTATCTGAATGTGACCGAAACCGATGAACACGGCAGAGACTGGTTCAAAATCCAGTACAGCACCGGTAAAACCGGCTGGGTATGCGACACCTATACCCACAAGGTCACCGTCCATTCCAGAAACAAGGTGCTCACCACCGGCAGCCAGATCAACATGAGAAAAGGCCCGGGAACCAGCTACGCAACTTACGGTCTCAGCTACGCCAATACCTACTACTCCATCATTGGCTGTGCTGGCGAGGGCTTTACCATCAACGGAACAAAATGGTATCAGGTCATGGATAACAACAATCGCGTGTTCTGGTTCAAGGGTACTCTGCTGTCCAAGGTAGAGGTGTACACTACCGTGACCTGTGATGTCGACACCGGAACCTATTTTACTCGCACTTACAATTTCAAAGCTGCATCCTATGCCCGTACCGGTCCGAGTACCTCTAACAGCAAGGTTCGCAGCACCACCTTTAACACCAAAGCGATCATAGACATCACCAGCGTAAAGCTCAACACCAAAGGCGAATTGTGGTACGGCGTTCAGATCCGTGACGGCGGCAAGCTGTATAACGGATATGTGCTTGGTTCGCTGCTGAAATAATCTCTCCGCAAAAATCCAATCCCAATATCCTACAAGCAAGGGGGTGATAAGAATGCCCATCAAACCCAAAGCCAAAGAAAACACCAACCAGACCACTCCCGCAATCCCCACCATCGAAACCCGCATCGACAAGCTGGTGGATGATCCCGGCAGCAAGATCAAAGCCTTTGCCAGCGTGACAATCGGCGGTATGTTCGCCGTCCATGGACTCAAGGTCATGGATTCCGCAAAGGGAATGTTCGTATCCATGCCCTACAATTCCTATAAGGACGCACAGGGAGAAACCAAGTACCAGGATGTCTTCCACGCCGTTACCGCAGAATCCCGTCAGGCAATCATCGATTCGGTGTCTCAGGCTTACGAGCAGGCGCTCTCCCAGAGCCAGACCGAGAGCAGTGAGATAGCCGCAGCACAGGAAAATTCCGCTGAGCAGAATATGTAACTACTTCGTTAATTCTTCAAGTTTGGTATAGACTTGTCAGCCTTTAATGGTATTGTTGAATTAGATAACGAAAGGAGGCTTCAGCCATGAAAACAGCAAAACTCATTGCGGTGTTCCTATGCGGAGTAATATTGATGGGTGCCATGTCCTGTGCCAGATCAGCTTGTATGACGCGTCCGGATATCGGAACAGACACCCCATCGGAATCCGATGTCGTATCGCACACCGATCCGCCGATAGAATCATCAACCGATGTTCCACCGGCTTCGACCGAGCCTGCAGCATCTCCAACAGATGCATCGGCACCCGAAATTACTGAGCCGACTTCCTCTTCTACCGCAGCTGCAACAACATCAGTCACAACTGCGGCGACAACCTCTACGGCGGCAAAGAAAACCACATCAACCTCGACAAGAGCTACGACAACTTCTACAAGGGCTACAACGGCTAAAACTACCTCAAAGCCTACAACAGCCAAAACAACCGTATCGACGACAAAGACTACTACGACCACTACCACAAAGGTGACCACCCGAACCACGACTACGACCACAACGGCAAAACCCACTACAACTACAAAACCGACCACAACAGCGAAGCCAACCACTACGACAACCGCTGCCCCGGCTTTCGATATCAGCAGGCTGTCCTCATACGCCAAAAGCTATGGTCAGAGCATTGGCATGACATATGACAGCGGCGTGAGCAGCTTCGACACTCCGCTGATACTGTCGGCAGCCACCACACAGCCGGAAAAACGAATCCGTGACCGGCTTGACGGCTACGCAGCGAACGGTTACACACGCTTCAAGGTCTTGACGGAGCAGCGTGAATCGGACGGAAAATGGAAGCTCTACATCGCATACGGTTAATACTCGAATCAACTCAAATCAGCGTCGCAGGACATCCTCCTGCGGCGCTGAACTCATTTCAGGAGGTATTCTTAATGAAATCGCATTCCTTCATGTTCAGAAAAATAATTGCAATGCTCCTGCTGGCTGTCATGTTCTGCTCCTCGGCAGCACAGGTGTTCGCAGCCACGCAGGTATCCATCAACTGTGTCAACCTTCCGAGAGGTGACGATCCCAACAAATCCAATTGGGGACACGGTAAACTCACCCTCATGAACGGAGTCACATACAACTCCACAGACAAATTCGTTGCCAAAGGCGTCAATTCCTACACCGGCAAGGTGGCATACTGTGTCGAGCCGGGCAAGGTTCTTCAGGACGGCGACGGCCTTGTAAAGGACGAAAACTTTTGGGAAAACCTTGAGGACAACAAGACCATAAACGCAAGCACCATCCAGATGTACATCAGCCGTATCATGTACTACGGATATTCCGGCAAGCTGGATGTGCTGTGGTCATCCAAGAATTCTGCCGATGCCAACGAGATGGGCAATATGATCGCCACGCAGATCCTCATATGGGAAACCCTTGTCGGTGAGCGTGACAGCAAGTTCAACAAGGTTGATGCCTCAAAATATGGCTGCAACAATATCCTTGATACCATCGCAGCCAACCACCCCCTCCGCAGCCAGATCATGAGCAACTACAACCGCATTGTCAGCTCGGTTCAGTCCCATTCGGCTCTGCCCAGCTTCATGTCATCCAGCAGCAGTACGGCTGAAAGTGTCGAGCTGACATACGACAGCAGCTCCGGTAAGTACAAGGCTGTGCTTACCGACAGCAATAATGTGCTGTCAAAGTTTTCCTTTTCTTCCTCTGATCCGGGCATTTCTTTTTCCGCAAGCGGAAACAAGCTGACCATCACATCAAACTCCGCTCCGTCCGGAAAGGTCAGCATCAGCGCAACCAAATCCAACTGCACCACCGTCGGCATGATCATCTGGTCAGCAGGCGGCGTCCAGAGCGTTGTTACCTACGGTGAGGAAATCGAAGATCCTGTTGTGGCTCATATGTCCATTGCGGTCAGCGCAGGTACACTCCGGATCGTCAAGACCTCCGAGGACGGCAATGTTGCCGGAATCGAATTCACCATCACAGGTGATAACTTCTCCAAGACCGTCAAGACCGGCTCTGACGGTACAATTGCCATTGACAACCTTGCAGCCGGTGTTTACACGGTGACCGAAAAAGACATCGACGGGTACGCACCGCAGAGCGCACAGCGCATCACCGTTGTGAGCGGTCAGACCGCTACCGTTACCTTTGACAATACCCTCCGCCGTGGATCTGTAGAGGTGGTCAAGGAAAGCGAGGACGGCAGAGTAAGCGGCGTAAAGTTCCGACTGTACGGCACTTCTCTGAGCGGTACTGCCGTTGACCTTACTGCGGTTACCGATGACAAGGGTGTTGCTAAATTTGATAATGTCCTCATCTCCGGTGACAAGCCGTATACCATCGAGGAAACCGGAATATCGTCAAAATATGTGATCCCCAAGGCACTGAATGTGACCGTCAAATGGAACGAAACCTCGAAGGTCACCTTTGAAAACAAGCTTCGTAAATTCTGTGTTACCGTAACCAAGTCGGACAGCGAAACCGGCACGGCACAGGGCAACGCAAACCTTGCCGGTGCTGTATATGGACTGTATCTCAACGGAGAGCTGGTGGAAAGCTGCACCACCGACAAGGACGGTAAGTTCACCACCGGATATCATCCCTGCGGCGATGGCTGGACTATCCGTGAGATCAGCCCCTCCGAGGGATATATGCTGGACAAGACGGTCTACACCGTGGACGGTTCGACCAGCGGTACGACCAATGTGGAGCTGAATAATGCTCCGTCCATTTCTGTAAAAGAGCAGATCATCAAGGGTGACCTCTCCATCATCAAGCACACCGATGACGGCTCCACACAGATAGAAACCCCGGAAGTCGGTGCCACCTTTGAGGTATTTCTCACCTCTTCCGGCAGCTATGACGCTGCAAAGGAATCGGAACGCGATCTGCTGGTGTGTGACGAAAACGGCTTTGCTCTTTCCAAGAAGCTGCCCTACGGAACATACACCGTAAAGCAGACCAAGGGCTGGGATGGTCGTGAGCTGATGAAGCCCTTTGAAACACAGATCTCCGCCAACGGCGAAACCGTTCGTTACATCATCAACAACGCACAGTTCGAGGCATACCTCAAGGTTGTAAAGGTAGATGCCGAAACCGGAAAAGCCATTCCGTATGCCGGAGCCGGATTCCAGATTCTGGACTCCAGCGGCAAGCCGGTTACCATGAGCTACACCTATCCCACCGTTACAACCGCCGACACCTTCTACACCAATTCCGATGGCAGTCTTGTTACTCCGGAGAAGCTTCCGCAGGGCAAATACAGCCTTCTGGAGGTTCAGGCTCCTCACGGCTATGTTCTCAATTCCGAGCCGGTGAGCTTCGTGATTGATGCCGAACACGCCTCCGATGACGGCGGCGTCACCGTAGTAAAGATCATCAAGGAAAATATGGCACAGAAAGCCACCATCGTCATTACCAAGACCGGTGAGTCCTTTTCCAGCGTGACCGCAAAGAGCCATGCAGAGGAAAAAGAAGGAGAAACGACTGTATCCGATACTATCTACACGCCGGTGTATGCCGAAACCGGTCTGCAGGGTGCGGTGTTTGAAGTCAAGGCAGCTACCGACATCTATACTCCGGACGGCACTCTGAGATATGAAGCCGGAACGGTTGTTGATACCATCACCACAGGCGCAGACGGCAAGGCTGTTACCAAGGCACTGTACCTCGGCGAATATTTCATCACCGAAACCGAAGCCCCTGACGGATATCTCTGCAGCACGGAGGTTCACAGCGCAGAGCTGGAATACGCCGGACAGCAGGTGGAAATAACCGAGAAAACCCTGTCATATTTCAATGCCCGACAGAAAGCCACTGCCCGTGTTCTCAAGCAGCTGGAGCCTGATGAGCAGTACGGTATTACCGGTGATTACAGCAAGGTAACCTTTGGTCTGTTCGCAGCAGAGCAGCTGACCGCTGCAGACGGCACAAGCATTCCTGTTGATGGTCTGCTGGAAATTGCCCATGCCGATGCAGAGGGAAATATCGCTTTCAAGACCGATCTTCCGTATGGCAGCTACTATGTAAAGGAAATGTCCACCGATGACCGTTATGTGCTTTCGGGAGAGAAGTACGAATTCGACTTCTGTCTCCTGAACAACGAGTATGCCGAGATTGTCATTCCGGTAAACAACGGCGAACCGGTAGTCAATGAGCTTGCATACGGTTCGGTGTGCGGCATCAAGACTGATAACGCGGGGGTATCGCTCGCCGGTGCAGTCGTCGGTATTTTCAAGTCCGACACATCAGAATTTACCGAAGATACTGCCATACTCACCACCACATCTGCAGAGGACGGACTGTTCAGATTCGATAATATTCCCTGCGGCTCTTACATCATCCGTGAGATCGCAGCCCCGGACGGTTATGTTCTGAGCGATGAGGTGTTCAAGGCTGACATCACCGAAAACGAACAGATCGTAGAGATTACCCTCATCAACAGGAAGATCTCCGGCAGCGTTCAGCTCACCAAGGTGGACGAGGACTATCCGGAAAACAAGCTGACCGGAGCTGTTTTCGAGGTGTACATTGACGCGGAAAGTGACCTTGCTTTCGATGCTGAAAAGGACACTCTCGTCGGCACTCTCAAGGAAATTGAGCCGGGTGTGTACCGCCTTGATGGTCTTGATTACGGCGATTACTTCCTGCGTGAAACCAAAGCCCCGGAGGGTTTTGTGCTGGACACCGCATTCTATGCTTTCTCCATCAAGAGCGACGGTACTGTTGAGAATATCGAAAACAAAGCCGGTATCGGCTTCATCAACAAACCCATCACCGGTACTCTCAAAATCACCAAAACCGATCTTACGGACGGTAAACTGATACCCAACGCCGGATTCCGTATCAAGGACGAAGCCGGAAATGTTGTGGTCGAGGGTTACACCGATGAGAACGGCGTGGCAGAATTCGAGCTACGCTACGGCAAATACACATATCAGGAGTTCGACGCTCCGGATGGATATCTGCTGGATGAGTCGGAATATCCTTTTGAGATCACCGAAAACGGACAGATCGTAACCGCAGGCATGACCAATGAGCTGATCCCCGTGGAAACACCCCAGACCGGAGATAGTACCTCCACATGGCTGTGGATCACCCTGATGTGTGTCGGCGTTATGGGCATGGCGGCTCTGACCATCCTCTACTTCATGGGCTATGCCGAGCAGCTGGAACTCAAACGCTATGCCCTTGCTGCCGCCGGTGTCGGAAAGACGCTGGCTGTTCGTACAGGAAACTATATCTCGAAGCTCTCCGGTACTGTATGCCGTTTTGCAAAAACAAAGCTGCTGTGCCGGTTTGCTCTGACATCGAAATAATACAGGAGGAATCAGAACATGAAAAAGCTGAAAAGGCTGCTGCCGGTGCTGGTCATTCTGCTGCTGGCGGCTGTGATTTTTTCAATGAATGTCTTTGCTGCAGGAGATGTCTCCGGCGCAATCGAGGACACATGGAACACCGCACAGGCACAGATCCGCTCTGTGGTGGACAATGTCGTATTCCCGGTAATTGATATGATTCTGGCAATCATGTTCTTTGTCAAACTTGGCACCGCGTATTTCGATTATCGCAAACACGGACAGTTTGAATTTGCCGCACCCGCAATACTGTTTGCCTGTCTGGTCTTTACCCTCACAGCCCCGCTGTACATCTGGGATATCATCTAAGTCATACGTTTCGCATTAGTTGGCGTACGTTCCGTCGCTGTTTATATTTTCCACACCCATTTATACTAATACTTAAAGAGTTAGTTTACACTCTTTCAGTATTACCAGGAGGGTAGAAAATGGTTGATAAACGAATTGGTGTCAGAATCAAAGAATGCCGCGAAAGAGCAGGAATGACACAGGAACAGCTGGCTGAAGCCTCGGATATTTCCACCGGTTATCTTTCGAGCATCGAACGCGGAGAGCGATTCCCTCGCATAGAAAACCTGATTTCAATTCTTAATGCGATGAATGCCTCAGCGAACGATATTTTCATAGATGTCCTTGATAACGCTGATCTGATTGAGGCTTCTGAATTGACCAAGCGCATCAACGCTCTGCCCATAACGGAACAGCGTCGCATCCTCGCTGTACTGGAAACACTGCTCGCCGATGCGGAAGGCAGGAAATAATCGAATATGAGATATAAAAATCTGCATCTGTCCTTACAGGTGCAGATTTTTCTTTTATGTATGACATTTTTCGACTTTTTTCGACAAAACGTATGTGATATACTAACGCTGTAAGTGTGAGTTGTAATTCTTTTGGTGTTATCGAAAGGAACGAATTATGAAGGAAAAATCTTGCGCATTCACAGGATTGCGCCCCGAAAAACTGCCGGTTCTCACCGACACCACTTGTCATGAATATGCTGTTCTCCGGCAGCGAATCAAGAAAGAAGTAAACAGACTGATCGCCGAAGAAAATGTGCGTTCATTTCTGTGCGGAATGGCAAGAGGAATAGACCTCATCTGCGGCAGAATCGTACTGGAACTAAAGGAACAGCACCCCGACATTACCCTTGAATCTGTCATCCCCTACGAAGAGCAGGCGGTGGCATGGAGTGAGAGTGATAGGGACGAATATTTCGATGTTGCCGAGCATTGCGACAGAGAAACCATGCTGCAGGCGCATTATACCAGAGGCTGTCTGCAGAAACGCAACCGGTACCTCGTAGACAACGCCGACATCGTACTGGCTGTGTGGAACGGAACCTCCGGCGGCACTGCATACACGGTATCCTACGCACAGAAGAAAGGTAAAACGCTAGTAATCATCAATCCTGACGAACCGGCAGAATAAAGGAACAGGCGGCTGTTATGCTTTGAGCATGTCAGCCGCCTGTTGCGTTGGGAGGTATTCAGTTGCTCAAATAACGATCAATGTACTCGTTATGCACCGGAACACCCTGATTTTTATCCCATTATACACTCTTCTGGCAGACTAATCAACAATAAAACCGGAAAAACAGGAGGCGATTATCAATACTTGACTGGCTGATCAAAATCATTGAGGGTATCGGTGATGCCATCGGTGAGGTGTTCAACTTTCTCGGAGAGCAAATCTCCAACGTCATATGGGATACCATGCTCCAGTGGTTCTACACAACGATTTTCAATGCCGTATCAGACTTCTTCACCCTCATGGGCAACATGGGAGCAGAAATCTTTGAACTGTCATGGGTGAGCGCGACTGTTCGTCTGTTTACTCTTTTGGGCTGGTCGCTGTTTGCCGCAGGAACTGTGGTAGCTGTATTCGACATTGCCATTGAATATCAGAGCGGCAGAGCCAACCTGAAATCAACGGTAATAAACATCATTAAGGGCTTTTTTGCCGCAAGCCTCGTGGGTGTTCTTCCCATTGAGCTGTACAAGTTCTGCATCTCTCTGCAGAATGTGTTTTCACGGGATCTCGCAGGCATCTTTGCAGAAGGACAGAGTCTTGACCTGAACGGACAGAGCATGACTGTGCTTGAGGGCAGCTTCCGTGTCGCAGAGGATGTAACCCTCTCACTGTTCAATCTTCTGGCACTGATTGCGTTCGCCTATTGTGTGGTTAAGATATTCTTTGCCAACATCAAACGCGGCGGCATTCTCCTCATCCAGATAGCTGTCGGAACACTGTATATGTTCAGCGTACCGAGAGGATATGATGACGGCTTCAAGCAATGGTGCAAGCAGATAATCGCTCTTTGTCTGACCGCTTTCATGCAGACAACGCTGCTGTTTCTCGGTCTGCTTACCTTCACCGACAATATGCTGCTCGGTCTTGGAATCATGCTTGCGGCAAACGAAGTGCCGAGAGTGGCACAGCAGTTCGGACTTGACTCCAGCGTAAAGGTCAACATGATGAGCGTGGTACACACCACTTCCACCGCTGTCAATCTCACACGCAGCCTTGCAAGAGGCGGCAAATAAGGAGGAATCAAATCAATGACAACCTATATCTATCCGCAGAACCTCAAGGCGCACGCAAATATGTGGCTGTGGTCGCTGCGGGATTTTGCCATCATCTGTGTGGCTCTGCTCATATCCGTGCTGGCGCTTACACAAACCGGAATTCTTTTTCCTCTGGCAATGACCATCGGATACGGCTTCCTGTCCATTCAGATGGACGGTACAACTGTGCTCGACTACATCGGATATGCTGCAGGCTATTTTCTTACCACACAGCAGCAGTACGAATGGAGGTGTGACTGACATGGGAATCTTTTCCGGGCGAAAACGCTCCACAAGAGAACTCATCGGAGTAAAAATCTTCACTCGCTTCGGTCTGGAAACAGCCAAAGGCGAGCTGGTCATATTCGAGGTGGCTCCCACTAATATTTCGGTTCTTTCTCCGGCGTCCATCGAGCTGAAGATCCTTCGACTGCAGCACTTGTTCCAGACCATGCCGGACATTGAACTCATATGCTGTGACTCCTGTGAGTGCTTTGATGCAAACAAGGCGTATGTAGCCTCACGACTGGAGGAAGAAAACAATCCCAATGTCAGAACTGTGCTGAAAAAGGAGCTGGAATTCTTCGACAGCATCCAGACCGAGCTGTCCACAGCACGGCAGTTCATGTTCACCTTCCGCCTGAAAGCAAAGAAACCGGAACAGCAGCTCGAAGCTGTCAACCGTGTTGAAAAATGCATATCCGATCAGGGCTTTGAGATCCACCGTATGGAAAAGCCACAGCTCAAGCGGATGCTGGCTGTGTATTTCGGTGCAAGCAACGACGGCGATGCCATTCCTGACTTCGATGGCGAACAATATTTAATGGAGGAATCAGACGATGAAGATTAACAAATGGATATTTCTTTCGGCTATTGTACTGTGCCTTGCTCTGGTGGTCGTCGGTACAGTCTTTACTGTGCGTGACTGCACACAGCAGCGGAAAGACAAGGAGGTTTTCGAGCAGCTTTCTGTGTTTATTCCGGAAGTTGTTGTGTCTGAAACGGACTTGGGGTCAAGTGGTGGTACAGTATCTTCCGGGGATGTAGCCCCGGCTGAAAAGCCCACCATATACTCCGGAAATCCCGAATGTATCGGGTGGTTGTCCATCGAGGGTACCAATCTGAGCTACCCGGTGATGCACACACCTGACGAACCCACAAAATATCTCAACCGCAACTATTATGGCGATTACAGCAGTGCCGGTGTTCCTTTCCTCGATGCACGCTGTGACCTTTCAAACAGCGACAACCTCATATTCTACGGTCACCGGATGAAGAACGGCACAATGTTCTCCTGTCTGAAGAAATACACCGACAAATCCTTCCGGGACAGCCACTCCACCGTCACTCTGCAGACTGAGGACGGTGTTTTTAATTTCGAGGTGTTCGCAGTCATCTCCACCGACAAGGTGGATCGCTGGTACTGTTTCACCAACGCCGTCAGCGCTGCAGAGTATGACTCCATGATCGACTATGCCATCGATCACAGCCTCTACAACACCGGTATCAGACCAGCGCAGGGCGACCGGATCATATCGCTGTCCACCTGTTACGGCAGCGGTAAGGACGGCAGGCTCATCGTCATAGCAAGGGAGTTGAAGCAGTCATGAGGAAAAGAAAGGTACTTACACCGGAGCAGATAGAGGAAATCCGCACCAAGGACTTCTTTGACATGATTCTCCCCGGCGTCATTCGATTCATGAATGACTATTTCATCTGCGGCAGCACATACCGGAGTGTGTGGGTAATAAGAGAATACCCGCCCTCGACAGCGGAACAGGCGATACTGTCCCAGCTTGCCGACCGCACAGATGTTACCCTTCGCATCTACAGCCGGCTTGTTGATGCTCATGAGCAGCGAAAGATCATCCAGAACGCCACCCGAAACAACCGCATGGCATCGGGAGGCAATGATGTTACGGAAACCATTCAGGCAGAGGGCAATCTGCAGGATGTGGTGGAGCTGCTTGCAAACATGAGAAAAAACAAGGAACCTCTGCTCCACTGCACCGTGTTCATAGAGCTGAGAGCAAAATCCCACGATGCGCTTCGTGAGCTGCAATCTGAAATATCGATGGAGCTGAACCGTGCGAAAATTTCTGTTGACCGGCTTCTTCTCCGACAGCGTGAGGGCTTCCTGTCTGTAATGCCCATCGGCGCAAAAGAATTTGGCAGTCAGTATGAGCGTGTGCTCCCTGCATCAAGCGTGGCAAATCTCTATCCCTTCAACTACTCCGGCAAGACCGACCCGCAGGGCTTTTACATCGGTCGTGACAAGTACGGCACGAATATCCTTGTGGATCTCGACCGGCGCAGCGATGACAAGACTAATGCAAATGTTCTCATTCTCGGCAACTCCGGTCAGGGCAAATCCTTCCTCCTCAAGCTGCTCCTGACCAATCTGAGAGAAAGCGGAAAGCGAGTGATAGTGCTGGACGCAGAAGCTGAGTACGATGACCTGACAAGGGAGCTGGGAGGCTGCTGCATAGATTTCATGTCCGGCAGATACATCATCAATCCCCTCGAACCCATAACATGGTCGGACGGCGACGATCAGCCGGATGGGGACGCACCCGAAGCATTCCGCAAGGTCACAAGGCTGAG
>JAZUOR010000125.1:0-2604 GCA_045604745.1 Acutalibacteraceae bacterium
TTCATGGGGCGGCACCGGCTCAAAGGTGACAAAGCATATCGTTCCTTTTTTGCCAAGCTCCGGCACCGCTGCCGTCAGCTTTACCGCGTTTATGTGGAAAAAGCCGTTTGTGTGACCGCAGCCTTCCGCCGCAGCCTGACATTTTTCCTCAAGTCCGTCGGCGGCAACGGCAACGACCGCCTGACCGTCGGCTGACTTCTGGTGTGCCGCGCAGACAACCACTCTGCCATCCAGCACAAGGCCGTCCACCCATAAAGCCTCTCCTTCCGGCGACACAGCAAAGACGTATTCGTCCTTTGTGCTGCCGCGAAGCAGGGATTTTACACCCGCATCAGCCACCAGAAGGCGGCTTCCGAGACGCTTGCATCCGGCTGCCGAAGCCAGCAGGGGATAGCCGTGCTCACCTGCAAAGGCACAGGCCTTTTTTGGCGATGAGGTGCGCAGACGCGGAGTAAGCGCGGAGCAGTCAAGCCCTATTGCTGACTGCTTTGCGTACATGTTTTCCGGATTGCTTCCCTCAGCACATACCTCCGAGCTAAGGGCGCTCACAAGGTCTCGCCAGTAGGGATTGAGGCTCTCTATGCGCTCGATGCGCCCGAACTGCCATGTGTAATAGCAGCAGGCGCGGTAAACGGAATCGTAGTCGTGCAGATCACCCACACGGTAATAGGCGTTAAGGGCACCGCGAAGCTCAGGTGCAAAGGTTTCGTCACCCGCATCACCGATGCCGAGCACTGTGTGTCCCGCCTGCCGCAGAGCAGCCACATAACGCTTGTGTCCGGCAGGGTAGTTCGGGGAAATGAAGATAATATTCATAATTCTCACTCCTTATGTCAGGGGGAATCAGATCATGGGTATAATTGAACAATTTATTATAGCATAAGTATCCCCTGCCGCCAACTGTTTTTGCTGTTCTTCCGGTGTTTTTTCCGTATATTTTTGCCTTTATCCATCATGCGCGGTTGTCTTTGAGCAGTACTTGTGTTATATTGGATACAGTTGCTGACTATATTTCCCAACGGAGGTTATCTGCATGCTTTGCTTTGAGAATAACCATGAATATGTGCTCTATCCGGCGGAGCTCAGCCAGTTCGAAACATACATTTCACCTGTGCTGGGCGAGAATGAGGAGATAATCGCCGTCTGCCAGACCGTGCGTGACGGCATGATTTTCACCTCCGAGCGCATCATCGCTGTTGATATTCAGGGCATGCTCGGAACGCAGACCGACATCGGCTGCCTGTACTTTCGCAGCGTCCAATCCTTCGCTGTTGACCGCAGCGAGCATTCCAGTCTGCTGGAGCTCTTTCTTGCAGGACAGAAGCAGGTGCGGTTCATCTTTGAATCCACTGACATAAATCTTTCCGCACTGACCACTGCCATTGCAAAATTCACCGTCTAACCCGAAGTATCCACTACATTCAGTAATCTTTACACGATATATCGCGTTTCGTATTGCGATTTTACCGTTTTTATCGCCGCAAAACGTATTGCAATGCTCACCGTTTTGTGGGATAATGAATTGAAATATAACTATTGTTCCTATCGGGAGGAAGCTGATGAAAAAACTGATTCTGGCCTTTTTCTCTTTTGTCGCTGCCGCAGCTGTTATGTCCGGATGCAGCCAGCAGCCCGCAGGCATCGAGGGCACATGGCTGTCTGAGGACGGCAGCACACTCACTCTCTCCGACGGTATCCTCACTCTGACCGACAGCACCGGCGAAAGCATGCTGGCGGCGGATCAGCTGACCTATGAACACCGCGGAGATTTTCTTTATACCGACATCAACGGTGTTGAGGTCAAGGTTTTTGAGGCCATGCTTGACGGCGACGAACTGACACTGACCTATACCGTGGAGGTTCAGGCCGATATGCAGACCACCGTTTCCGAACCCATTCTGCTCACACGCTCGCAGGACTGAACGTCCGCCGGAAACCCTTAGAAAGGATTTGGGATGACTCTGTCTCCGGTACATTGCTATGAACGATAATTTCGATTTTCTGGATCAGCCCAAAGGTTCCAACGAAGCGATCTCTCCTTCAAAAATAGCCGCTGACTATTTCAACTCCGTCAATTATGACGAGCCTGAGGAGCCAACTCCCATCTATTTGCGCGAAGATGCTTCAAAGTGGGATAAGCTCTCTGACGGTCAGCGCAGACTGATCGTGTTCGGTGTGCTTCTTGCTGTTATCTTCCTGCTGGTTCTCCTTCTGGGAATAGGCAGCTCATGCGGCGGCTGTTCACTGTGCGGAGGATGCGGTGCGACCTCAGACAGCGATGCCGACCGCACTGTTTCCGACACCGGGATCGTCACCGAGATGGTTCCTGTTTTCTCCGAGGAGCACTCTGCGGTCACCTCCGCCGACGTTCAGTCGGAGAATAGCACTCCCTCCGCCGAGCCTGACAACTTCACTGAGGTTGAAGCTGCTCCTGCTGATCCCGACCGTCTGCCTGTGGTCAGCGGCGGCGATGCTGTCACTCCCTCAGACGCTCTGATAGTTGTTTCCGGCGCAGACACGACCGTAACCGAAGAGCGTCAGACGGTTGAAAGCGGCTTTCTGAGTGCATGCAGTCACGAAGCCGACAACGAGGCCGGCAGCGGT
>JAZUOR010000126.1:0-3764 GCA_045604745.1 Acutalibacteraceae bacterium
ACGTCTGCCGAATCAACCTCACCGTCACAGTTCACATCGGAGTTGAGCCGGTCTATGGCATAGGACGTGTCTCCGGCAAGATAGCGCCGCAGAACGGTAACGTCAATCAGCTCGACCGTGCCGTCGTCATTGACATCGCCGGGAAGCTTTTCAAGCTTCAGCCTGTAGAGCGTTCTGGTGCGAACCTCTCTGTTGTCGGCAGCCTCTACAGCATCTTCCTGCCATTCTGACCATTCACTCCACTGGCTGTAATAATAGGTAGTGTCGACCGTGCGGGACCGATACTGCGTTTTATATGTAGGCTCAACCCAGCGCGTATCATACCAGTAATAATAGTTGCTTCCGTCATAGTGGGTATATATGCGGCCTACTATATTGGTGTTGGGACACTGACACGAGTTAAGACCGCATTCTCCGTGAGTCCACGATTTACCGGTCGTCGGGATGGTGTAATCTATCCATCCGGAATTGATAAGTGTCCATGAGCCGGTGTTTCCGTCGGCTACTTCCGGACAGAAGTGGTATCTGCCATCTGCGCTTTTGTAACCATAGTAAATATACTGAGTCTTTCCGGGAGTTGCCTCAACTGTACGAGTTTCCACCTGAGTGTTTTTATCAGCCTGAATATAGTTGTCTGTCCAGTCGCTCCAGTTACCGTAAGCAACCGAAGAATCATACTGAGTCCATCCCTCAAGCGATGCCTTGTCCGATGTGGTGAATATCTCATCGCGGTAGGAATACTCAATCATTGTCTCATAGTCATCCGGATCAGCGCCATCAGGTATTTCAGTGCTCCAGTCATTTCCGACAGTAACCGTGAACGAGGCATTCATTCCAAGATAGGACACCGTAACGGTCTTGGTCCCGATCCTGCTGAAGTCATATTCCAACTCATAGCTGCTGATCGGCAGCCTCAGTCCGCTTTCATACACTGCGGTGATTTCCAGACCATCAGTTCTAATCGTGTCGTTGATGCAATAGGACACCTTGTCCGGCAGCGACGTCACCTCAATGCCCGTCAGGGCAGAAAGCTCATGCACCGTCACCGTGCAGCTGTCAGAAACGTCTCCATAGGCAACGGTAATGACCGCTTCTCCGATTGACTTCGCCGTAACAACTCCGGTAGCGGACACCTCTGCAACAGCTTCATTGTCCGAAGTCCACACCACAGGAATATCTTCAGGGGAGACCTGTGCGCTGAGCTGAAGAGCAGTACCATATTCCAGCTGTACGTTTTCACAATCAAGAGTTATAGAAAAGTCGATATCATCGTATTCAACGATAAACGTAAGGCCGCCGGTACCGAATTCACCTAAGTTGCGGAAATCATTCCATTTTCCTGATGCCAAATACATGCCGGCATAGTGTTCTGCTTCGTTCGAGTCGTTTGGCTCATCAGTATACCAGGCATCGTATTCAAGTGGAGTGCCATCGTTCCAGACGTAATCGTTAACAGCGCGATAGTAATCGCTCGCTCCCAACCAGCAGTGCGTGTCGGAGTTCTCCGACAGCAGCGCAAATACGGCGGCGTTTTCTTCGGCAGATTCAATATAAGGCAGGTGGCCGCCAAGTGCTTCGGCAAAAACATATGCATCTTTCCACGGTATACGATGATTGTAAAATTCGTATTTATGGCCATTATAGTATGTTGTTGCCGCGGGAGTCCAGTCGCTTGCGTCTATCTCGCAGATAAATGGTATCTCATTGCTGTTCGGAAGATCGTTCCACTCCATATTGGTATAGATTGAACCGTAATTTTCAACTCCGTTATAGTTGTCGGGCTGTCCGGATCTCCAGTTTTCATACTGAAACGGTTCTCCCGTAACCCATTTCCATGTTTTTTCGCTTTCAGCATCGGACATTCCTATCCAATGTTCCAGCCCATTGTCTTTGCGTCTTGCAGATATGATATCTCCTTCTTCCTTGGAGGTTATCGTTGCTAGATATCCACCTGCAGCCTGACATATGTCGCGGGCCTCCTCCCATGTGTGAAGCTCGGTATAGGCTGAATAAATGTGTCCGTTCCAGTAAGCGGTCGACCACGGTATGTAATGACCGTCCTGCACTGTGAACGAAACAGTATTACCGCGGACACTTGTTGTGCTGTTACACACTTCAACATACGCCTCGTAATAACCATCAGGCAGATACATTGAACAGCTGCCGGAGGTAAGATTCCAGCGGGTATACGGCTCGTTGTTCCCGCTGACCGCCCCGCTGAATATCCGCAGATTGTAGTGCGTGGCGTTATTCACCGTATTCCAGTTAAAAACGGTCATTCCGCCGTTTCTATGGGGAGCAACGGTAAGTGTGGGCGCGGTAAGCATGGGATAGTTCGGATGAGCATATCCGTGAATTTGATCAAAAGACAAGGCATAATCTTTTCGTCTTACTACTTTGCCAGCACTGGTGCTGTTGCCATCAATAAAATACACTCTTGAGCCATCGCAATGATAAACGATTCCAACGTGGTTAACGTAACCATTCTGATAACCATCATCACGCCAGTCAAAGAAAATCAGATCTCCGCGCACCGGTTTATAACCGGTGGTTCGGTGATACATGGCAGACCCTGCATTCGGCAAAATATTGTTGTATGCATCTGTGCAGCCGATGAATGACGGAAATATCGAGGTTGGTATGTTCGCCCGACGTGCACACCAGGAGACAAAGGCGGCGCACCAATTCATAGTGGCATTTCCAAATTCTGCACCGTACTTTGTTGCATTGTCAGGTCCCGGTGTATAGCCAAGCTGGGTTTCCGCCACGGCAACAAGATCCTCGATATAATTATTCGTGTTGACATGGGTATTGGGGTGAGTAGTAGGGTAAGAAGCACCCAATAAATTCCCATCTCCATTAGCGAACATTGAGCCGTCCAACTGTTGATTGTTCAGAACAGTATCGCTTTCCGGAAGCACATCTCCTTCTGCATATTCACTGTCATCCTCTGACTCATCGGCATCTATTCTGATGTCCGGATAACGGAGTACAACCTTATGTTCACTGCCGTATCCGTATATGTCCTCATACCCATTGTCAGTGTAAACAATAAACGTCCACTCGTATAAGTCAAGCAGCAGCCGGCTTTCCTCGGCTGTGATGTTCTCCACAACGAACGCAGTGTACGCCTGAGCAAACTGCCAGCCAATGCTTTCAGCGTACTTCCCGGCATTGTTCTGTTTTTCACAAACCTGCCTGAGCATATCGCCTGACAGATAACCGGTTCCACTGATCTTTTCACCGGTGTAAACCTTGCTCAGTACAGATGCATATTCCTTAACGGCATTGTGGATCTCCATCGGATTTTCAATTCCCGGAGTGTCATTGACAAGCGAAATATCCGACAGCATATTCCGGGCGAAAGACAGTTCCTCCTCAAATGCAGGTGAGGTGCTGTAAAGCTCGCTTATAGCCTCTCTTGACAGAATAACCATCTTTGAGCGGTCGGGAGCCGCATCATTAACTGTTTCTGCAAACGCCATGGTGCCTGCAGGCAAATAAACGAGCAGCATAGACACAACCAGAACAAAGGAAACCAGCGTCATAATTATTTTTTTCATACCGTATATCATTCCTCACTTGTAAACACTTCAGTTTTCTGTGTGAATATCGAACTCCTACATCAGCTCAACGCCATCCCAGCCGGCAAAATAGCGGCGCAGAATGACGACGTCTGCCGAATCAACCTCACCGTCACAGTTCACATCGGAGTTGAGCCGGTCTATGGCATAGGACGTGTCTCCGGCAAGATAGCGCCGCAG